>CAZPJZ010000040.1:0-11245 GCA_964586995.1 uncultured Pirellulales bacterium
GAGCAGCGTATGAGCATTTCGTACTGGTCGAGGTCGCACCGCAAGCCCTTCTTCAGAAGGTCGGGGTCAAACCGCCGGTTTTCTCCGTGATGGTTCTCCTTTTCGGCTTTCGATTCGTGCATATTACCACTCGGTGTAACACGACCCCGCAATGAATTGCGGGGCTATTACTTTGTGTTGATTGGTTCTGTAACCTGTGATTCCCGCCCCTGCCTTCGCAGGGATAAACTTGTCCCCGCAGCGGCGGGGAGCGGGAATCCAGAATTACTGGCGTGCTGGATTCCGCATCAAGTGCGGAATGACAACCTACTTAATCGAACTTTGACCGACTGCTACATATTTACCTGCCTTTGTTTGCGTCTTGGTTTCTGGCTTCCATTTGCCGCTTTGGCTGCCCAGAATATGCCCGCGTTGTTATAATGTCAATGAACAATGAACAACGCGTTGCAAACAACTTGCGCCGAACAATTCGAATCTGTCGGCAACGGGTTACTAGTCCGGGCGCCGGCGAAGATAAATCTGTCCCTGCTGGTGGCCGGCAAGCGTCCCGATGGTTACCACGAGATCGAAACCGTCATCGCCAAGGTCACCTGGTACGATGAGATCCTCATCGAGCCAAATACGAAAGCAGGCCTGGAACTTGTCTGCAAAGGGCCAGAATGGTCGCCAGCCGGAGCGGAAAATCTGGTCTATCGGGCAGCGGAACTGCTGATGAAAAGCTGTGGCCAGCGAGCCAATGTCAAGATCACGCTGACCAAAGATGTTCCTGCCGGCACAGGGCTGGGCTCAGCCAGCAGTAATGCTGCGGCCACTCTTATCGGGCTGAACAAGTATCTGGGCGTGAATTTGCCCCAGCCCAAGCTTTACAAATTGGCGGGCGAGTTGGGTAGTGACGTGGCCTTCTTTTTAGACGGGCCATTAGCCCTTTGTACAGGCAAGGGCGAAAAAATCAAAAAATTACACCAACAATTTGACTTTCTGGCTCTGTTGATACTTCCAGATGTAACCGTTTCCACCGCAAGGGTTTACGCAAATTATGTGCATGATCCGGCTCTCTACCAAAAACTCAAAGCCCGAATAGGCGGTTACATCGAGCAAGACAGGATTGATTTACTGTCGAAAATGTGCGTAAATATGTTAGAGGCAAGCTGTTTCGGCCTGGTCAGAGAGCTGGCCGAACTCAAAAAAAGGATGGAATCATTGGGTATCGGGCCGGTATGCTTGAGCGGAAGTGGTACGGGGATGTTCCACCTGCTGCCCGGCCCAGACAAGGAAAGAGCGAGAGTCTACAGACACACACTCGAGAAAAATACAGGCTGCAAGAGCGTTATTGTCAGTGCCAATAGATGGTAAGCTTTTTGGCGAGGCAGAGAAAATGAAAATCACTGAGGTTAGAGTCAAGCTGACGGGCAGCAAAAAAAGCAGATTGAAGGCCTTTTGCTCAGTAACCATCGATAACGAGTTTGTAGTTCGCGAGATCAAAATCATCCAAGGCAGCGGCGGCGATGTTTTTGCGACCATGCCTTCCAGGAGGATGAGCGACCACTGCGACAAGTGCGGGTGCAGAAACCACCTCCAGGCCAAGTTCTGCAATAATTGCGGGGCCGCCCTTGCAGAGAACCGGGCAAAGAAAGACTACAAAGGCCGAACGAAGCTGTACGTTGATATCGCTCACCCACTTAGCAACGCGTGCAGGACGCGATTCCAGGAAACAGTTCTCGCTGCCTACAAGCAGGAGGTGGAAAAGTCAAAGCAGCCGGATTACAAGCCCGTGCAAATGGACGGGCCCGATGGCGATATCCCCGATGTGGTTTAGTCTCTTGGCGGCGAGACTGTGCATCAACAAGAGCCGCTGCTCGGCTAACGGGAGGGTCAATCCGGTGGGAGGCAAGCCTCTTATGTGGTCAGGTCTTCAAGGACTCTATCCAGGGCAATATCCAACCGCTCGCTCAAGTTGTATCTACCCTCGGTAATCTGCCGGCGGACGTTAAGAATCTTTTGCCTGCGAAGCTCCGGCAGCGAAGCAATGGTTTTCAGTACCTGCCCGATGGGTGTTGTATTAAGATTTTCGAGTATCTGCTCCATCATCAAGTCATTATCGGCAGCGAGGTCCTTGTTCGAGGAGTTCAATTGCCGATTTTGCTCAAGGCGACCCTTAGAATCACAATCTGGCATCTCGATTACCTTGCCGGACCCGTTCCCAACGAAAACATCCATATTTTCGCCCGAAGCCCTGCGACCACTATATGTTGTATGCCCCCAAAATCCGTTCTGAGGCGTAGGAAAAACTTGCAGTATTGATATCGACAGAAGGCGGCAGAAAACTTTAGAAAACTTTAGCTTTTGGCTGGACACACACAAGAGCTTTAATCGCATCGACTTGGGGCTAAAATGTCGCCTGGCAGTACTGAAAAACGCCCTTGAAACAAGCCGGTGTGAGGCCAAGGGCCTCTGCACAGAACGTTGCCGAAGTCTATATGGGCAGGTCGGGTAATATACTACATGTAGTGATAGCAAGGTCTGCTTGGAACAGAACAGCCAGAATTCCCAAATTGGCTTAGCCGGCCCAGAACGACCTGCCCTGCTAATAGTAATACTTGAACTGCAGATCCACGTCCCACATATCGGGCACGGTTTTCTTCTTGGTCAGTTTTACTCGAGTGCACTGCAGATTTGCCCATCGCAGTTCGATAGTGGACAGGAACCTGGCGAACGCGGCTATGTCCACGCCGTTCAGGTTGACTACAGCGGATTGGCTTTTCTGCCCGCCCGATTCTATAATCATGCCGGAACTCTGATTGTAATTGCCCGCAGGTATGTTACACTGGGCAGCCACCGTGGCAACTGCTTTGGCATAGTCAAATTCGTCCTTGGAGCCGGCCGCATCAGCAAAAGCCAAACGGTCACGATCAAGAGTCAGGATCTCCGCAATCAGGCTCTGGGCTTTGTTGTACTGTTTAACCTCGGCATCCCAGCTTTCTTTTGCGTTCGGCAGGTAAATCGCCCATACCAACAGCGGCCACAACCCGGCTATAGCCGGAACCAGTATGTAGTACAATGTCGGATTCTTGTATATGTCCTTCATGAGGCTGCCTCTCGACTACTTTTCTTTTGTGGCTCGACGGTCACGCTGAATGTGTCACGTGGACCTTTCAGCTCATAGCGATGTTCTACAATCTGCAGTCCGGTCTGTCTGATCGCTTCAAAAAATCTGAGTGTGTTTGCCCGACCGGAGGTATCGCCGGAGATAGTGGCATTCCTCGGGGTGACCGTGAGCACGTCAATGCTGAGGTTCGTTTCTGCCGCGCACTTATTGAACGCCTCCAGAACCAGGCTGAGTTTTGACGATAAGGATTCTTCGCCGGTGATGCTTCGTTGTCCGCTCTTGAGTTCTTGAATGCGTCTCAGTTCGCTGGCCAGTCTTCTTACCGGGTCGGTTCCTGCCGGCGGCTTCTGGCCGCTCATAACCGCTGCGTACTCGGTCCGGAGCTTTTCCCTCAATCCGTTCCTGTATTTACTTTGCTTGAAGAGCTCCGCCTGGCCATAAAGGCCGACGGCGAGCACCAGAACAGCGACCGATATGCTCAGGAACTTCAGAGTCTTTTGCAGCCGGAGCTTCTTGCCCTGATAAGGCATAAAATCGCGGCGGAAATCTATTGTTTCGGCTGCCTGCTGATGTGCCAGGGCGGCTCCGTAGGCGATGGCAACATCCACGGGGTCGGCGGATTCGGCCGGCACTTGTGGCCCGGCGCTTACCGAGCCGAGCAGGTCAAGCACGTCCGGTTCGAGACCCAGCTTGCTGCCGAGGCGCCGGTGATCCACGGGGCCGGCTGAGTCGAAGACCTTCAGATGACCAATGGCCTTAGCATCTGCCGCCAGAGTGCTGGTGGTAAGTGCTTCCCTTGCCAGCAGCGCCTCTCGATCCTGCGTTGGGCCGACAAGAAAGGTTCGCATGGGACCGTGGTTCTGCGACCCAGAAAGGCTAATAAAATAGCCGCGCCGCCGAGAAAGGATCCCGAATAGAGTTCCCGTCTCTTGCGACTCCGGCGGCGGAACATTTTGCCGGATGAATCGTGACAGGCAACTAACATCCGGCTCCATCGTGACAGGGTCGATGTTGTTGCTTTGCAGAGACGTAAGGATGTCTGATAAAGTGTTCCGCTGGGCGCTAAAGACGGTAAGCTCCGAGCCTTTCTGGTCGGTTGAGTCTATTTGGAAGGCTATCGCCAGGTTGGTGATGTCGGTAGCCAGTGTTTCTTCGGTGTCAAACCTCACAGTGGCGGCGACCTGCTTGGCGGTACTCAGGTCACTGTGCACTCGATGCTGCATGAACATCGCGCAATCCAGGGCTAAAGCAGCCTCGGAAAATGCCAGGTCTCTCTCGGCGCAGCCCTGGGCAATGAGGGTCGCCAGAGTATGGAAATTCTGTCCCTGCTGACCTTCGACAGAGACGACAAAGCAACCTCGCAGGCTTTTATCCGGCCCGCCGGGACCTATGCAGACCACCGTCGCTCTGTCTTTGCTCAAGTAAATTCCCAAATAGTTGTGAGGTTCCACTTCGGGTATACTCCCAGTAACAATATTGTGCGTGACGCTGTTGCTCTTCTTGCACGCAATGCGCGTCACACGCTACAAGAACTTAGCTTGATGTCACAGCAATCACTTTTATTTTCCCCTGCTCTTTAATTACGGCGGCGACGGCCGATGCCCTGGCCACGCCGCTGACCGCCGTCACCTTGATGGTAAAGACCTCGCTGACGGGGACGATGTATGCTTCGCACTTTCTGATCGCATCAGCGTATCTGGGAAGCGATTGCCTCACATCGTCTATTTTCGTGAACGGCTCTACGCGCCTTCGCTGTATGATGCCGTCGGCGATTTTGGGGGCATCGGCGGGACTGCCGAACGCAAAAGCCGCTTCCAGCACGTGTCGAGGAGCTGTATTGATATTCACTGTTGCCGAAGCCCAAACTCCGATGTATTTGAGTGCGGACTCTTTTCTGCCTTCAATGTAAGGTCTGGCCAGTAGCTCGCGATCAATCAGGGAGCTGTGAAGAAGCCTGGCAAAATCACTGTATTGTCTGACAAGCTGGTCGGCTGGAGACACCGCCCTGCTGGTTATCCGTGTTGTTCTGCTGGCTGATGAAGGTATCCTGACCAATTGGTTGACGGGCTCAAATTTGAGCTTGAAGGACTTAATTTCACCTATTTGTTTTAGCTGCTGTTTTAGCGCATCGATCTGGCTGCGGTCGAATCCCACCCATTCGCAGAAGATCTGAAAGCCTGCTTCCGCTTCCCGCTGCACGTCGCGGTCAGCCATCATTGCCCAGCCGATCGGATACTTTGCATTTTCGTCTTCGATTTCAATCCTGACTTTCGCAGAGCCAATTTCAAACTCGACCGGCTCGGTCACGTACGGCCAGGCCGGACCATAAGGACCGGGTATCGTTACGGAGTCCACGTCCGCGAGGTTGACACTCTCCATCTCATTCAAACCAATATTGTTGATATCCTCTATATTATTGATATCATCGATGCCGTTGATGTCATTCATACCGCCAATATTGTTGGAGCTACCGTCCACGCCGAGCTCACTTTCGATGGCCCACTGGGCCAAGAGATTCCGGTACTGAGCCTCGCTGAGAGCAAACAGGTCGGAAAAATCGGGCTCATTGGGCCGGCTGATCAGTTGTGGGCTGAGGTCTTCTAATGTGGCCAGTGCGTATTTCACTGCCGAGTCACAACCATAGCGGGCCTGGCTGTAGTCGATGATATATTGGTCACGATGGCGCTGGCCGGCAACCCGAGTGGTCAGAGTGTAGCCCAGCGTCGCCATGACAACCAGCAGAACTAAGGTCACCAGCAATACAATGCCTGCTTGCTTTCTGTGACTGAGATGTTCCGGAGATTTAGAAAAGCTGTTCATTGTTTCTTGACTTCCTGGCTTTCGCTCCGTGCGATCTCGAATCTGATTTTTCTGGTTCTATCGACGGCTATGGTTCGTGCAATTTTTTGGGCCTCCGGCACGTCCAGCGTGCCTCTTACGGTCGAGAAAGGCTCGGCGAAAGACAGCGTCACCGTAATACCCGGTGGCAGCGAGGGGCTTGCCCATGTGTCTTGAAAGTTTTCGCCCCGTGGGACTTGGACTTTGAACCAGGTCAGGCCGGAGCAGACCGGTACGAAGGGGTTGAGCTTCTCTATCGCCTCCCTCTTTGCGTCAAGCAGCTTGTCTTCTAACGCCATGCCGCCGTGACTACGGTACAGGGTCAGGCTGTTGGCATCGTTGTCATAGCTGGCCACCCATACGATTTCTTCAAATATCTGCTCTTGATTTTTGCTGTCAAATATAGTTTTTGTGATGGTCAGTTGCCCGGTCTGATAACCGTGGTCGAATTTGGTGCTGTCAATAGTGATCTTGGTGTCGGCGCCGGAGCCGAGGATTCTATCCAGGTCCTCGGCGATGAGCTGCAGGATTTCGCCCGGCAGGCGTGAGCTTTCCAGCTCGCGTGTGACGGCCGCGGCCGAGCGCTCGGCACGGCTGTAAATGGTCAGCACGGCGACCAACACCATAGAGGTAATCGTCAGCGCAGCCAGGACCTCCGCCAGTGAAAATCCCCGTGGGGTGGCGCCCGTCGTTGCAGCTTCTTTCATATTAGTCGGCGGCATTGACATCATAAAAGTCAAAACTCTTTGCCCTGCTGCTTTTTCAATAACTCGAAAATCTGGTTGAAATCCATTCTTTCCAATTCTTGATAGGTCAAGCCTGTTACCGGGTCAAGCTCGTTTTGCCGATCTGTCTGGCCAGGCGCTGGCTGCCCGGCAGTCGTGCCCAGTTGCTGCCTTAGCTGCACTAAGTCGGTCTCTGTCTGCACTTGCAGCTTTTTATCATCCTCGCTTGGTTTGCCATTGTTGCGTTTGTAGATATCCAGATTATTCTTGATGAAGGCACCGTTCTCCATAGTGAGCATGCCGTTTTCAAGCCACTGTTCGATTGTTTCTTCTTTCACGCCGGCATACTCGGCGGCTTCTTCTATCGTTTCGACAATCTGATCGGCCAAAAACTGTTGGTCTTGGGCTTCTTGCTCCTTCATGATTTGCAGCAGTTGTTCCTTAGTCACATTAGTTAGCCAGTGTGTCAGTTTGATCGTTTGCGTCTCGCCTTGTGAATCCTCATATTCAGCCGAGCAAACGGCCCTGACCCACATGCGGTTGCCGATGGGCTCGTAAAAGGTCTCCACAACACTCGTCCACTTGATATCCGGGTATCTGTCGCTGGCGCCATACTCAACGCTCTCTTTGACGGAGTCGCAAGCAAGCAGTTTTTCCATGTTCTGCCGGGCCGTTTCGAAGGCGTGCATCCGCAACGCGGAATCGGCTGCCGAAGCCACACAGCGATTTATAACGACCAACACACTGGAGCAGACCAGTCCCAGTATCATCAAGGCCATCATGGCTTCGGATAGGGTAAATCCCTTATGACTCGCACGGCGCATAGCATGTTGTGTATCGTGCATGCTGCTGCATGTGTCCCGGATTTTAGGGCAGTACTTCATTTCTGGCTTTCGGCACCCGCAGTGCCACGTCATCTCTGGTCAGATTGACTGTTCTATTGAGCCGGTTAACCACCACTGAGTAAGGCTGCTCGTTTTCGTCGAGCAGGACGATTTTTCCGCCGTATTGCCAGCCTGCGTGTCCCGCCCGGAATTTCGCCAGACCCTGGTTGGTGTAGTCTCCGTCGTCAAACTCGACATAGGCGACCCGGCAGTTGCTGCCAAAATTGCTGTAAGCAATAATCTCTTCTTCCAGCACCTGTGACAAATCAGGCGAGGTAATCTGGCGAAGCAGATAGCTTTGTTCCGTCAGATCGATAATGACTTCGTATCTCCTGTCGCTTTCGGCGGCTGCCCTCGCAGCCATCTGCATGGTCGAGACAAAGTCCTGCACCAGAGCCCTGAACGTGTTTCGTCTGAGCAGTCCGAAAAGATGCACTTGGGCCAGCAGCACGAACAGCGAGACCATCACGATGACGATCACCAGCTCCGTGAACGTAAAGGCCGGGTACCGACGTCGCCGGCAAAGAGCGAGGCGTTCGCATCGCTGGCCAAAAGACCCGCAGCTACTTGGCATCGGTGCTGAGCAAATCGGCATCGTTACCCTCGCCGCCTTCCTGACCATCGGCACCAAGACTCTTGATTACAAAGGGCTTACCGCTCTCCGGATAGAGCTCGTAGATGAACTCGCGGCCCCAGGCGTCCTTGGGCACATCCGTGGTTTCCAGATATCCGCCCGGCTCGTAGTTTTCGACATCGGGTGGCGGGTCCACCAGGGCGTTTAATCCTTCTTCTTCAGTGGGGAAGCGCCCGGTGTCCATCTTAAATTGGTTAACCGCCATGTGCAGGGCCTTGAGGTTAGCTTTTGTAGTGGTGACTTTGGCTTGGTCTATCTTGCTTGCGACCTTTGTCACCACCAGCGTGGCCAGCAGGCCGATGATAATGAGCATGGCCATGAGCTCAACCATAGTAAAGCCGTGTCTTACACCTTTTTTTCGTTTTCTCCTTGTCATTTTGTTCTCCTAAAAATCCCGCTAAAAGTTTATGCTCGAGACCTCCAAAATGGGTAGTATAGTTGCATAGGCTATTAGACCGATGATAGCGGCCATCACCAGTATAATGAGAGGCTCGACGGCGGCGCCGAGCCGTTCGATCACCACATCCGTCGACGCCTCGAGGTTTTCACTGATATTTCTGAGCATCGTCTCGAGCTCGCCGCTTTTCTCTCCGACGGCGACCATGTGAGCGATGGCAGGATCGATGACGCCGCTGTCTCGCAGCGGCGTGGCAATATCGGTCCCGGCGAGAATTCTCTCTCGCGATTGCTGAACGGCCTTTTTCATAAGGCTGTTGCCCGTGACCTCGGAGACTACTCGAAGCGATTCAGCCATAGCCAGCCCGGAGCTCAGAAGGGTCGAAAGCGTGGACGCAAAGCGCGAAACCACTCGCTGCTTTATAAGAGGCCCAAACAATGGCAGCGATAGCAGGAATTTATCCCGCAAATAAGCGCCGCGTTCTGTTTTGAGAAACCGCCTTAGTAGCCAGACTACGGCAGATACCGCCGCGATGACCACCAGCAACCGCCAGCTCGTCAGCATGTGCCCCACGTTCATCAATTGCCTGGTGATCCAGGGCAATTCCTGGCCGGTACTGGCAATCTGTTCGCCTATTTTGGGAATAACTCGCGTGGTCAGGATAAGAATCGCCGCGATACAAAACAGAATCAGAACGATCGGGTAGATCATCGCAGTAAGCGCCTTGGATTCCACCCGCTGGCGTTTTTCCATAAAGCCGGCTATGGTCGAAAGGCTCTTTCCTAACGTGCCGGTGACCTCGCCGACTCGGACCATACTGACGTAAATGACATCGAAAAAGTCGCTGTAGTCTTTCAGGGCGTCAGTGAAGGACTCGCCGGTGACCACACGGTCGCGGATATCGACGATAGCATTCCTGAATCGCGCATCTGACGTCTGCAAGCTGAGCACGGAGAGCGATTCGGTTAGTTTAATCCCTGAATTCAGTAGAGTGGCTAATTGCTTGGTGAATTCGATTACCTGGGTCTTGCCCCTTCGGGTGAAAATAGAAAATAAGGTTGCTTTACCCTCGGCTGTCGAGCCGACCTCGGTTACGGACGTGGGGTGAATGCTCCTGTTTCTAAGCTGCTTGCGGGCCGCATAGGCGCTTTCGGCTGCGACGGAGCCTTTCACTTTCTTGCCGTCCGCTGCTATCGCTATATAGTGATATCGGGGCATAATGAAAATAACCTACCGACAAAATCCTAATGTCTAAATCCGAAATTCGAAACAATATTAAGATTCAAATCTCGAATGTTCAAAACGCCTTATTTTTGCGGTCTTGTGTTTTGGTCATTTGAATTTGTTTCGGATTTCTTACAGTACGTCCGTTTGTGTCACTCGCAGGACTTCGGAGACGGTTGTAATTCCAGCCAGTGCTTTTTTGGCACCATCCATCCGAAGGGTCTGCATTCCGGCGTCGATCGCTGCTTTCTTTATGGTCCCGGCGGTTTTGCGTTTGTATATTAGGTCCTGGATTTCACTGCTGATAAGCATCATTTCATAGATACCTGTCCTGCCGCGGTAGCCGGTCTGAAAACACCGGTCGCATCCGGTGCCGATAGAGAACTTTCCGGTGCTTTCGAGTGAGCCGGGTGTCTTCAAATCGCCCAGTCCGAGCTCCCTTAATTCGTGCGGTGTCGGCTCACTGTCCTTTCTGCAGTTCGGGCAGACCTTTCGCACCAATCGCTGGGCTATCACCGCGATCAAAGACGAGCTAACTAAATATGGCTCGAGACCCAAGTCCAGTAGCCGCGTGATCGCTCCGGCCGAATCGTTCGTGTGAAGGGTGCTGAAGACCAGGTGTCCGGTAAGTGACGACTGTATGGCCATGCGGGCCGTCTCGATATCCCGCACTTCGCCGACCATAATGACGTCCGGGTCCTGTCGAAGCACGTGCCGCAGTGACGTGGCAAAGGTCATGCCCTTTTTACTGGCTACCTGAATCTGGCTGATCCCCTCCAACTGGTATTCGATGGGGTCCTCTATGGTTATGACGTTTTTCTCGGCTGAATTGATTCTATTGAGGCAGGCGTAAAGGGTCGTGCTCTTGCCGCTGCCGGTGGGACCTGTCACGAAGATGACCCCGTGGGAGCGATGGAGCAACGAATCGAATTTCTTCAGATCATCTTCCCACAGACCCAGCTCGTCTAATCCGAACAGCCCCGTGCTCTTATCCAGCAATCGCAGGACGCTGCGTTCTCCAAAGCTTGTCGGCACCGTACTGATGCGCAAGTCCACTTCGCGCTGCCCCAGCCGAACGCTGCATCGGCCGTCCTGAGGAAGTCGACGCTCGGCAATGTCCATGCCCGCCATCACTTTGATGCGGGAGATGATCAGCGGCAGGACGTTTCTGTTCAAACTCAAAGTATCGTACAAAATGCCGTCAATGCGGTAGCGAATCTGAATCTTCGTCTCGTAAGGATGAACGTGGATGTCACTGGCCCGTAACTGCAAGGCACGGAACAAAATGTCATTGACCAGTCTGATAACGGGGGGGCGATTTACCACGTCAAGCAGGTCGTCTGAGGCGGCGACCTCATCGACCAACTGGTCGAGATTTTGCGAATCGAGCTCTTCGGCCACCTCCTCAATGACCGTTGTTCTCTGCTCATAGGCGAC
>CAZPJZ010000041.1:0-11216 GCA_964586995.1 uncultured Pirellulales bacterium
CCGGCTCGCTCGCCACCAAGCAGTCTTCGGCAAATTGCCTATCGCAAACCGCCGCCACGGATAGTCCCTCACGGGACCGGGTCGGCAAATCCTTGAAGCTGTGCACCGCCAGGTCCGCCTCTGCCGCCAGCAAGACGTCCTCGACCCGCGAGGTAAAAAAGCCGCTGGTCTTCAAGTCCCATAGCGCGGTGCGGCGGTCTCGGTCGCCCTCCGTGGTCACCTTTTTGATTTCGACTCTTATATCCGGGTAAATTCTTCGCAGCGAGTCGGTGACAATCTTAGTCTGTGCAAGGGCCAGCTCCCCGCCACGCGTTGCGACCGTAAGAACTCTCATAGCACGTATCTGGTATCTCGTGAAGCGCATCTCGAGCTATGCGTTAGGCTGCACAAAGCACGTAGCTCATCCCGTGTATCCACACATTCCCACCCGCGGCGAATTGACTACCGGCAGCAACATATCCTCACCGCAGCGATGGTCGGCAGCGCACGCATCACAAAGCCACCCCTTGCCCGACCAGAGACATTCAGTGCACACTTGTGTGGCCAGCGTATCACACGACGTGCACTTGATTGGCGGAGGCTCGTTCCTGGCCAGAACGCGGATATCTCCGGCTTTGATGTCACTTTCCTGCTCAGAGACAACCTTGAGTGCCAGGTGCGTGGTCGTGCCGAAGTCATACTCGTGATAAAACTTCATGCCAGGCTGAAGGACATCGCGCAACTTGGCATCCATACCTTCGTCGTCAAATTCTCCCATCGGCGCCACAGAATATGTTGTACCTTCGATTGTAAACGCGCTCATGTGCCCGCAGCAGTCGAGCCAGGTTCGCCTGAGTAACCTGTCGAGCATCTCAAGCGTTGCATTGGCAGGCACCTCAAGGTGCAGCCAATAGTCGGGCGCATAGCGCCCCTGGACCACGATGTGAAAGGTTTTTGCCGGACGCTTACCTCCGCCGGCACGTGGCTGCCCAGAATCAGACTGCTGTTGTCTGCACGATTTGAGATGTTTGATCATCGCGGCCTTACTGAACTTCCCGCCGCAAAGATTACACTCTCCTTGTGACATTTGCTTAGCCATTTTGCCAACCTCCATGTACTATCTCTTGTCTTGGACCAAACGACCCGCAGTACAACTGGGAGCTAAATACTAATCATGCTCCCCTTGGGAAAGAAACATCTTGTTTATTAGCTCGACCGCCTGAAGCTGTTCGGTGCTTGGCTCTCCTTCGTCCCCTGCCTTGATGTAACTAATTGGCCCGTGCAGGAGCTTCTTGACCAGTGATTCAGCAAAGGCTTCCAGTTTGTCGCGGTTGGCCCGGCCAAAATCCTTTGCGTAACGCCGGGCCTCGCTGCGAGCCAGGTCGGTGCTTTTCTGCATCAGCCGTGAAATCACCGGCACCACGTTGAGCGAGTCGTACCATTTGGAAAATCCGTCCGCAAACTCCCCGACCAGCGCCCGAGCCTTCGGAATTTCGCTGCTTCGCCTTTCATAGTTGGCCAGAATTTGCTCGTTCAAGTTGTCGATATTATAGAGCGTGACACATTCAAACTGACCGATGCTCGGCTCGATGTCCCTCGGTACGGCAATATCGATCATTAGCAGCGGCTTATCTCGCCCAGCAAGAGTGTTTTCAACCGCCTCGTATGTTACCACGGGCTCTGTTGCGGCTGTGGAGCTGATGACCAGATCAACTTCAGCCAATCTTGCTGCAATACTATCTAAGCCAACGGCCTGGCCTTTTTTGAGCCGGTCTCGCAGGGCCTCTGCCTTGCGCAGGTCGCGATTGGCAATGGTCAGACGCGAAAGGCCGGACTTGAGCAGATACCTGGCCACCAATTCGGCGTTCTCCCCGGCCCCTATGACCAGAGCGGCGGCGGCCGGCAAATCGATTTTTTGCCCGGCCAGCTCCACCGCCGCCAGACCGATGGAAACCGCACCGCAATTGATATTCGTGTCGGTCCGCACGGCTTTGCCCACGCGAAAGGCATTGTGGAACAGCCGATGAAACACCAGCTTGCTCATCCGGCATTCGACCGACTCGGTGTAGGCGGATTTGACCTGGGAAAGAACCTGGTTTTCACCAAGCATCTGGGAGTCCAGTCCCGCCGCCACCTCAAAAAGGTGCCGCACGACGTCCATACCGAGGCTCTCTGTCCTGCATCGGGCCCAGGCACCAGCCGCATCGGGCCGTACTTGACCGATAAGCTCGGTCAGGAATGCCCCGGAATCGAAATCTCTTCTGGTATACAGATAGAACTCGAGCCGGTTACAGGTCTGGAGGATCACCGCCTCGCTGACGGCCGGCTCAGCGTGCATCTGCCTGAGCATGAAACGGCGCTGGTCGGCATCAAACGCAACCTTTTCGCGCACCTCTACAGGGCACGTGTGATACGTTATGCCATTGAGAACAAGCTTCATGGACACGACCTTCGATCTTATCGTCTTTGGCTCGCGCTATAGTGTAACCGAGGAAGCCACAAGTATCAAGGCCAAACCCACCGCGCGGACAAGATACTGCCGAACATGCTTGCAAATAAACATTCTTTTGCCATAATTGGCTGGCGATATGACCGAAGGAAGACCTGATGAACAATTTTAGACGCGGCGTCTTGTGGGCCGGCCTGGCGCTGATTGTATTATTGATTATCCTTTCCATCTACGGAGCGTTTGTCGGCGCCGAGCGAGCCAAAAACTTCTTTAACACCCTGCCCTTGGCGATCTACTGGCTGGCGCTAATTCTGCTATTGACGGTAGGTCTGGCAGTCTTTCGCCGACTCGTCCGTGTCCCGGCATTGCTGTTTATCCACGCCGGCTGTATCCTGGTCCTGCTGGGCTCGATATGGGCTTCGCAGGCCGGGCACAAGCTCCAGAAAAAGCTCTTCGGAATCGACAAAATCCCCACCGGCCAAATGGTCATCTACGAGGGCGAACAGGAAAACCGTGTCCTGCTTGAGGACGCCAACCAAATCGCAGAGCTGCCCTTCTACGTGAGACTTGGGGACTTTCGCACCGAATACTATCAGCCGGACTACCTGCTCATCCAAACAAGGCAGGGCAAGAGCTGGAAAATGCCGGTCGAAATAGGAAGGGAAATCCCCGTGGGCGAGGGTCTGGGCACAGTAAAAGTTGTGCGGGCATTTGCGAGCTTCAAGGTCAAGATTGAAAGCGGCAAAAGCAGCCCCTACGATGACCCCAACTCGCCGCCCAACCCGGCCCTGCAGGTGGAGATTAGATCGCCTCAGGGTGACCTGGCAACTCGATACGTGTTCGAGCGTTTTCCCGGCCACGTGCATCCGGACGACAAAGTCTATCTGCGGTATCAACGAGTCATAAGCGACTACATAAGCGAACTGCAGATCATCGAAAACCATGAAGTGGCGGCCGAAAAAAACATCGAGGTAAACCACCCGCTCCATTTCGGCGGCTACCACTTTTACCAGCATTCGTATGACGCGGACGCCGGGCAATATACGGTGCTCATGGTCGTTTCCGACACGGGACTGAACTTCGTTTACGCCGGATACCTGATGCTTTGTATCGGCCTTCTGTGGCACTTCTGGCTGAAACACATTATCGCAGCAATAAAGACAAAAAGCGAATAGATGGAGATCAAGTACACAACTCAGGGCCTGCTGATTTATATCGCCATCGCGGCATACGGGCTGGCGTTTTTGACGAGCGTGCTGCGCCGCGAGAGAATCGGGCGCCTATTGTATCTGCTCGGCTTCTTGGCTGCCGTGGCGGCGTTCGGCTATCGCTGGCATCATGTTCGGCACGTCCCTCTGCAGAATCTCTTCGAGGTATTTCTGTGCTTGGGCATGATTTCTTACCCAGTCTCGTGGCTTTGCCGGCGTGCCCTGCGTGTTGGCGGCTTCTCTGCGGACATGCTCCTCGCCGCAGTTATTCTCGTGCCGGCCGGCTTTGTCTTTAGCGCCGAGCCGCAGCGGCTGCCGCCCGCACTGCAAAGCCATCTATTTGTGCCGCACGTGGCGGTCTATGCGCTGTCGTACATCTTCATGGCAAAAGCCACTTTCCAGGCAATTTTTCAACTTTTAGCCCCCGTTTTGGGGACCCCGCCCGGCGGGAACCCTCGGTGGGGGTGCTCCGGGCAGTGGCCGGAGCTAAAAGCCGACGAAAAATTTCTATCCGCTGAAGAGGCAACCTACCGGATGATTTGTGTCGGCTTTCCGTTACTTACGCTCGGGCTTATTCTGGGTAGCTGCTGGGGAAAACTCGCCTGGGGCGACTATTGGGGCTGGGACCCAAAGGAACTCTGGTCGCTGGCATCCTGGCTGGTCTACGTGGGATATTTTCACTTTCGATATATGTTTGGCAAAAAGCATCCCGGGCTGAATAGCGTCTGGGCAATTACAGGCATGGCATTTATTTTGATAACCCTCTTTTGGGTCAATCTGTCCCGGCTCTTTGCCGGCCTGCACAGTTATGCGACCTAACGTCTAAAACAAGAAACGCTTTTGGAGGTCATATCATGACGCCGCAAAGAAACAAAATCGCATTGGTGCTGTCTATCTGTTTGATTTGGGGCTTCGCCGCTCAGGTGCACGGAGTCACCGTTGCGGAAAATGGCGTAGCTCAAGCGGTTATCGTCGTTGCGCCGGATGCTTCTGAGCCGCAGCGCCATGCGGCTGACGAACTGGCGAATTTTCTGGAGCAGATAACCGGAGCCAAGTTCGAGAAAGCCGCCCCCCCTGCTGCCGGCAAATCGCGGCTGCTCGTCGGGCCGCAGGCGGCAAAATTGGCCGAGCCGGACTTCTCCACAGACGGGCTTGGCAGTGATGGCTTCGTTATTCGGACCGCCGGAGACGATCTTATTCTGGCCGGCGGCGAGCCCCGCGGCACACTCTATGCGGCCTACACTTTTCTCGAAGATCAGCTTGGCTGCCGATGGTGGTCCTCACAAGTCAGCACCATACCTAAGAAGCCAACCACTACAATCGACAGGCTCAGCATCCGCTACGTGCCGCCGCTGGAATATCGTGAAGCGTACTGGTTCGATGCCTTTGACGGCGATTGGGCGGTGCGGAACAAATGCAACGGGCACGCCGAACGCCTGGACGCCAAGCGCGGCAGCAAGCACGTCTATCAAGGTTTTGTACACACGTTTTATCCGCTAATCCCGCCCGACAAATACTTCAAGGACCATCCCGAATGGTTCAGCGAGATCAACGGCAAACGCACTTACGAGCGCGCCCAACTGTGTCTGACCAACGAAGAGATGCGCAAAGAGCTGGTCAAGAATCTCAAGGAACGGCTGCGTCAAAATCCCGCCGCTACCATTGCCTCGGTCTCCCAAAATGATTGGCACGGCAACTGCCAGTGCAGCCGATGTGCCGCGATTGAGAAGGAAGAAGAAAGTCCCGCCGGACTGGTGCTGCGATTTGTCAACGCCGTCGCTGAGGATATCGAAGAAGAATTTCCTCAGGTCGCCATCAGCACGCTGGCCTACCAGTACACGCGCAAGCCGCCCAAAAACGTAAAGCCGCGACACAACGTCATCGTGCGGCTGTGCAGCATCGAGTGCTCGTTTAGTAAGCCGCTGGCAGACGAGCGAAACCAGAAGTTCCGCGACGACATCGTCGGCTGGTCGAAAATCTGCAATCGGCTTTACATCTGGGACTACACGACCAATTTCAGACATTACGTAATGCCGCATCCGAACCTGCGCGTGCTTGGGCCCAACGTCAAATTCTTCGTGGACCACAACGTCAAGGGAATCTTTGAGCAGGGGGCGTATCAATCCTATGGTGCGGAAATGGCCGAGCTTCGGGCCTGGGTGCTGGCAAAGATGCTGTGGGACCCGACTCGCGATGGGCAGAAACTGATTGACGAGTTTATCGCGGGTTACTACGGCGCGGCCGCCCCACACATCAAGGCCTATCTCGACGTCATCCACGATGCAGTCGAAGCAAGCGGCGATTGGCTGGGCTGCTTCTCTCCGCACACCGCCAAGTTTCTTTCTTTGCAGACGCTAAGCGGGGGCTGGGCTCACCTGAAGGCCGCCGAAGCCGCCGTACAAAACAACCCCGATCTGCACTTTCGCGTCCAGGTCGCGCAGCTTCCGATAATGTACACGTTTATGATGCGCTGGGACGAGATTCGCCAGAGCGCGGCAGCCAGCAACACACCCTGGCCCATGCCCGAATCGATTCAGGATACGTTTGACCAGTTTGTGCAAGTTGCCAAGAAGAAAAACATCACCCGGCTTAACGAGTGGCAGGCCGGTTACGGCGTGCTGGACAAAGCGCTGGAGCAGGCAAAAAAATAGCTGCTTTGTGACATCGGTCGGCAAATAATTCAGGCGTGCGGGCTTGGCGCTCGTGTTGCGCGCCGGTATATTTGTGCCCATCATTGTAGACAATCTGCCTTGATCTCGGCCAGTTATGAAGCTGTGGCAGGTGATGTCACTTAGAAGGCGTCTGCAGAATTGCAGCCTTAGGCATACTTTGACAAGAAAAAAACTTCTTTGATTTTTTCTTGTTAAAAAGTAAGCTGTTCTTTCACAGATAGTTGAGCGATTATTTAAGAAAATCAAAAAACGATTTCCTTAAATAATATATGCCTAAGGCTGCAATTCTGTAGAAATCATTGATGTTAGTTAGCAGAAAGGAGGCTTACCGATGACTCAGCGAGTACAATGGCTCATTTGGCTGCTTGCGATTTGCCTGGTTTGCGCGACCGTTGCTGAAAATGCCGTTGCGGACTGGTATGATGCGAGCTGCGGCCCGCTGGTCGTTCGAGCTGCGGCACAGACAAACAAGGGCGCGGTCGAGCGGCAATACGCCCCGGACAGAAACGCTGACATTCTTCACATCATTATCGATGTCACGCCCAACTTCACATCGCGCACCATCGCCGGTGAGACGACAATCAAGTTTGCACCGATTGCCAAGCTGCTGACCGAGCTGCGGCTAAATGCAGTGGACCTCAACGTGACAGCCGTCACATCCAGCGCCAAAATGGCCGGTCATACCGTGACAGCCGATGCCATCGTCATCACCTTCGACCCGGCGATTCCGCCGGAGCAGGAAACGAGCGTGACCATCAAGTACAACGCCGAGCCAAAGCAAGGCCTTTACTTTCGCACGCCTGAGATGGGTTATAAAGCCGAGGACACCCATCTGTATACGCAGGGCGAGACCCACGAGGCGCCGCATTGGTATCCGAATTACGATTATCCCAACGAGCGTTCCACGTCGGAGATCATTTGCCGCGTGCCTGCCGATATGACCGTTTTGTCGAACGGCAGACTCGTCTCCGAACAGGTGGATCCCAACACGGGCCTGAAAGCCGTCCGCTGGCTGCAAGACAAGCCTCACGTCAACTACCTGATCGCGCTGGCCGCCGGAAAATTCAAAAAAATTGAGTCGTCGTACAGGAACATCCCGTTGGCCTTCTATACGCCCATGTCTCACATCGAACAGGCGGAGAACTCGTTCAAAGATACGGCGGACATGGTCGCTTTCTACGAGGCCGAGATCGGCGTGCCTTATCCCTGGGACAAATATTTCCAGGTGGTCTGCGAGGATTTTGGAGGCGGCATGGAAAACACCAGCCTGACCATCCTCGGCCACGGCACATTGTTCACCAAGGAGACCGAGAACATTCGTTCCAGCCAGAGCCTGGTCGCACACGAGCTCGTTCACCAGTGGTTCGGCGACTACGTCACGTGCAAGGACTGGAGCCACCTGTGGCTCAACGAGGGCTTTGCCACCTACTACGAGGACCTCTACGACGGCCACAAGAATGGCCGCGACTCCATGCTTTACGGGCTTTACCAGACATCACGCTGGATGTTGACTGGCGAACCCCACGACAAGCCGATTGTCCACCGCTCTTACGCCGAGGCCTGGGAGCAGTTCGACTATCGCAGCTACTCTAAAGGCGGCTGGGTCCTGCACATGTTGCGGACCGAATTAGGCGAAGAGCTGTTCCGAAAATGTATAAAGACGTATCTGGAGCGCCACGCCCTGAGCAGCGTCGTGACCGAGGACCTCAATGCGGCAGTTGAGGATCTGTCCGGCCGGTCGTTCGACCGATTCTTCGACCAGTGGGTCTATCACGGCGGTTATCCGAAACTGAATATCAGATACAACTGGTCGGAAAAAGACAAGCTGGCAAAGGTTTCGCTGGAACAGACCCACGATGTAAATGAAAACGTGATGCTCTTTCACTTTCGGACCAAGCTACGTTTTATCGTCGACGGCAAGGTCGTTGATCGCAACATCGTTGTTGACAGCAAGCAGCACGACTTCTATGTGCCGCTGCCAAAGGAGCCGAACATCGTCCGTTTTGACCCTGAGTATGGGCTGCTGGCCCAGGTCAAGTTTGATAAGCCGCCCGCGATGCTTTACGAGCAGCTTAAGAATCCGGACGATGTCATCGGCCGGCTGCTGGCGGTCGAGGCACTGAAAGAGAAAAAGGATAAGCAGGCCGTCGCAGAGCTAAAGCACGCCCTGAATAACGATGCGTTCTGGGGCGTCCGCAAGGAGGCGTCGGCTGCCTTGCGTCAGATCCACAATAACGAGGCCTTCAGTGCACTGGCCGAGTCCACCGACCAGACGGATGCGCGTGTCAGGCTGCAGGTGGTCAACAATATTGCCGGCTTTTACCGTCCGGAAAGCTTAGAGTCGACTAAACGGGTCTTGAAACAGGAGAAGAATCCGGCCATTGTCGCGGCGGCAATTCACAATCTTGGGCGCTACCACGACAAAGACACCCGGCGTTTGATTATTCGCTACCTGAAATCCGAGTCCTACCGCAATCAGCTCGCCGATGCCGCAGTAAGAGCCGTCCGGATGCTTGATGACCCGCAGTACATCTCGCCGCTAAGACGCACGCTCCTGGAGCGCGAGCAGCAGTTCACGTCCTGGGGCTTTATCGGCGCACTCGATACCCTGGCGCATATTGCCCGTAACGAAGAAGACAAGACGCAAGTGCGCAATCTCTTAGCTGATTATGTGAACCACCCAAAAGAATGGCTTCAGATGGGCGCCGTTCGCGCTCTGGGGACACTCGGAGACCCCAAGGCCATCCCAATTGTCGAGACTTTCGTCGCCGAAGAGCCGAAAGGTCGGGCCCAGCGTTACGCCAAGCGAGCCCTGGAACAGTTGCAGCAGAGAAAACAGCTTGTTCCGGAGGAAATCATCCAACTGCGACAGACAGTTAACGATCTGAGAAAAGAGACCGACAAACTCAAGGACGACCTGGAGGACGTGAAGAAACGTTTGGAGGCAAAAGAAAAAGGCACAAAAGAAAGCGAAGCTGAGAAAAAGCCGGATACCGAGGAACCCACAACCAAAGATAAAAGCAGCCAGAAGTAGTCTGAGAATTCAACACATACTCTCACATGAAAGGAATGACTATGAGCAAGGTAGCATCGGTAAGTGTTCTCCTCCCGCTGCTGGCAATCTTGCCCGGATGTGCCGTCGAGCGAACAGCCGAGAAAGGCGAGAAGATCATGTATGTGCAGACCGAGACGGGTCGATGGCTCATCCACGACATGAATCGACCGGCGCCGCCGGTGATGACACCCGGCACAGAAGGCACTGCGCCCTCTGATGCGATTGTCCTTTTCGACGGAACGGACCTTTCCAAGTGGACCTCCGACGACGGCGGACCGGCCAAATGGATCGTCCGTGACGGATACATGGAGTGCACCAAGGGCTCAGGGCCCGTAAAGACCGCCGATGAGTTTGGCTCATGCCAACTGCACGTGGAGTTTGCCACGCCGGAGAAAGTAACAGGAAGCGGGCAGGGTCGAGGCAACAGCGGCGTGTTCCTGCAGGGCGTTTACGAGGTTCAGGTCCTCGACTCATACGAAAATGTCACGTACCCGGACGGCCAGTGCGCCGCTTTGTACGGCCGGGCGGTGCCACTGGTCAATGCGTGCCGAAAGCCCGGCCAGTGGCAGTCGTACGACATCATCTACCATCGGCCAATCTTCAAGGGCAAGAAGGTCGTGCGAAAAGCAACGTTCACGGTACTTCACAACGGCGTGCTGGTACACGACCACGTGGAGCTAACCGGCGGCACTGGCTGGCGCGGCCCCCATGCAATCTCCGAATACGAGCCTCATGCAGATAAAGGCCCGATTATGCTTCAGGATCACGGCAATCCGGTCAGATACCGAAATCTCTGGATCCGCGAGCTAAAAGACTAATAGCACCATTGAGCATCGTTCTTACGCCGGGGCGGTCTTTGCTGGATCGCCCCGGCTTTTTTTCTGTCCGATTTTTCGCGCACATTTTCGGCATTTCATTACACTATATTTCCAGAAGCTGATCAGCAAACGTGCACGAGTTGGTGGATTTGGCTTGAATCTGAATTCAGAGACAAATTTGGTGGAAGCGGCCCAAAATGGCCATTTGGAAAGCTTCGCGGCTCTTTATCAACGGTACTACGGTGCGATGGTCGCATTGGCGTATTCGGTTCTGGCGGATATTCACCTGGCTGAAGATGCCGCCCAGGAGACGTTTGCGATAGCCTGTCGCGGCTTGCCGGACCTGCAACGCAAGGAAAAATTTGGCTCCTGGCTAAGTGGCATCTGCCGAAACGTCGCCAAGCAGATGCGGCGGCGGCAAAATCAGGCTGCTATCGGGAGCGTTCAGCAGCCGGTCAGAAATCCCGACAGCCGGAATAGCCGCACCGGTGCCGTACGCCGGGCTGTCTGGCAGCTAAGGGCCGCGGAGAGAGAGATGATCGTTTTACGGTACTATGACAATATGCCCTATGAGCAAATCGCTTTTGTGATGGGCATTTCGGTTCAAGCTGTAAATGGCCGGCTCATAAGGGCAAAGCGAAAAATTGCAGAGCACCTAAAACGCTGTGGTGTCACGAGAAACGATTATGAAAGTCCCTGAAAACAACAGTTGGCTGGATGATGCGCTGGCAGAGGCTCTGGGCTCGGAAAAATGCCGGCCCAACTTCGAGAAATGGAAACAGCAGCACCCGGAAGCCGTGGAAATGTTAACCTCGCGGTCGGTTGGGAAACCATCAGCACCCATACGCCCGCTCAATATAGGCAGACAAATTATGAAAAGTCCAATTACAAAATTCGCTACCGCTGCGATTGTCGCTATCGCGTGCTTGATAGGCTTGTCGCTGTGGAGAGGCACGGAATCAGGTATTGCCCTGGCGGATGTCCTGGCCAGAATTGAAAAGGTCAAGGCCTACGGATTCAAATGGGCTGTGAAGA
>CAZPJZ010000042.1:0-9473 GCA_964586995.1 uncultured Pirellulales bacterium
CTGCACCAGCACGCTGCCGTGCACCGGCCAGACCGACTCGACCTGATCGAAGGCCATCATCCGCCAATCCTCCGGGGCGGCGCGATACCGCCATATGAGCTTACCGTTGCCTGCGTTCACGCAGTAGACGTGTCCATCGGCAGAGCCAAATAGGGCACGGCCCTGCCAGATAGTCGGCGGCGAGTCGATGCGACCGCCTGCAGTAAAAGTCCACACTTGTTTGCCTGTGGAGGCATCGAGCGCGTGGGCGTCGTGGCTGTCGACCGAGGCGACGAACAGCTTGCCGTCAGCGACGACCGGTGCGGTGAGCCTGCCGCCAAGCTTCGCGTGCCATGTGCGTTTCAGGGCGGTCGGCTGGACCGTTGTCTTGGCGGCCCCGCTACGGCTGGGATTGTGCCGAAACGTAGGCCACTCATCTGGTCTTAGCTTAGACGCCGATGACCGGAGCTTCGCATCATAGGCAGGACCGCGTGCGAGGCGCTCGGCGTCCGGCACATCGCGGCGCGGCTGCATTGTCGCTGAAGGCGGCGCCAGAGCGCTAAAGCCGGAGAGCTTGGCCTCGATGTAACATGCGCAAGGGTGCTGCGGCGCGTAGATGAGCCCGTTGCACGGCATGATGCCGTAATGGCACGCGCCGCGGACCCAGTGGTGACAAATCCAGTGTTCTGCAGCGTGGTCGATGAACTCAATTCCGGTGCGAGAGAACAGCAGGTATTTGTCGGTGGCTTTGGCTCGGTAGCAGCGATGGTGGAACCAGTGGGTCTGGACGTCGGGCGTGAACTCGCTTTTGACTTCGCCTGTGTGCAGATCGCGGCCGGTCATTGTCCCGGAGTCAGAGCCCTGAGCTACGGCGCCATTCCAGACGAGCCCGCCGGCAACAAGGATATCGTCAGGCGTCCCCATGTGACCACACGGATGGTGCGGTGCCTGCCACAGCGTTTTGCCGTCCTTGATGGACAGGGCGAACATAGTTGTGACGCGCTGCTTGGGTTTCTCAACGCTGACTTGCCCGCTGTAAAGAACCACATCCTCATAGAGGACCAGCGTGGCACCGCCGGAACTTCGCATACTCTTGTTCGTTGGCAGTGGATCCGAGGCCCACAATGGCTGCCCGGTGCGCCGGTCAAGGCACTGGATTCTCTGGCCATCGTGGAACAGGACCCGCTGGCCATCGGCTGCCAACGACAGCGAGACCAACTCCGACTTCTTCGTCCAAAGCACCTGGCCGGTGTCCGCGTCGAGCGCCATGATTGTTCGCGGCGCTTGCGTCCATAGCGGGTTTGTGACGTCGTTATTCATCTCGGTCAGTGTCACGTAGTGCCTTTTCGGATCACTTCGCAGAGGCTGATCTTCGGCAGCAACCGACAGGGTCAGTACACCGTCAGAACAAAGGATTTCCTCGGTTGCCTTCGTACCCTCGTAGGTGCGGATTGTCTCGCCCGTGGCGGCGTCCAGCGCCAACAGCGGCCCATCGATACCCAGCGTCACGTACACCCGGTCACCTATTGCAACCAACCGGCGAGCCAGTAGCTGCGGGCCACTCTTGAGCCGCCACAGGTGTGGATGCCACAGCTCGATCTTCCGCTGCCAGAGCAGCTTGCCGTTGAACGCGTCTCGCGCGAGCAGTCCCCACTTCGGCGGGATCAGAATGGATGCCCTTGGCGCATCATCGAAGACGTAAAAGAGACGCCCATTCGCCGACACAACTGCGCTAACGCTCGACATGTGGTCGTGCTGTCGCGAATAAAGCGACCCAGCCAACCACTGGTAACGGTTCGGCGGTTCGATAATGCTGTCGTGGGCAACGGCATTGTTACTGGGGTCGTGCAGGTAGTGCGTCCACTGGTCGATCTGGCTTGGCCAAGGCTTCGTCACCTTCGTCCAGTTGCCCTTTGACTTGAGGTAGGCCACGCCCTTGGGCACCAGGACACGCATGACCTCGGCGCTCGACACGCTGCTGAGGTCCTCAGAGACGATAAGGTTGACCGAGTTGTCGATATAGGGTAGCGGGTCGCCCGACCACTGTTCGGCGAATACATCGCCGTACTGCCCGAGCGCCTGGATGTGCTTGCGGGCCGCGGCGACGTTCTTTGGGTCATTATCAAGCCCATGAACGATGTAGCTGTCATTGGCGCGTAGAGCCGCTGTCAGTTTGCCGTCGCCACAACCGATGTGGACGATGAGGCCGCCCGTGACACCGGTAGCCGCCAGGATCTGGCTCGCTGATTGCGGCTCGGGTGCAGCGGCAGCAGCGGTGACGGCTGCCAGAGCAAATACAAGACAGAGGGTTTGGATGATCTTGTGTGAACTCATGTCATAAAGCTCCTATGAACCAAAATTCTCTACTTGGCTTCACAAACGGTGCCACTGCACGCGTCTACATCTTATATTACTATGTACGACGCTCAATTACAATTTATTAAGCAGGCCAAATGCGTTTCCTGGTGAATCTGCGAAGCCTGAAAATCATGACTACAGCCAAGAAGACACATTGTCAAATGGATGCCAAGCAAAGCTGGTGCAAGCAAGCTGGCTAAGATATATTCGCCGTAAAAGGGATAGGAGTACATCAATGGCAGTGCAGCTTGCCGATTTTGAAGCGGCAGACCGGCCCTTACTGACACATAATCCATGCGGATGAGGTGCCAGTCATTCTGGATTGCGTCCACTGGCATCTCCGGCCTAAGCATGACGACAAGGCGCCTATTAAGCCATTATTGGTATTCAGCGATTTCCCAGAAAACGGCGCAGGCGGTACCCAGATCTGGCGGGCCTTTCTGGATCGGCACAACAGGGCCATCCAGAGCTGTTTTCTCGACGGGTCAGTTGGCAAGATACCGTTGTGGATGCTGTGGAATGTCAAATGGCATCGCAGGTTTGAGAGGCAGGGTTACACCAGAGCTACCTTCCCCTTCCTTCAATGAGGGCCGCTAAAGTAGTCCGTGAGTGTTTGCATTCACGGCCGGCGTGCTTTGTATTCCCAGTTACCCCTGTCTTTTGAGTGAGGGGTGCGCTAAGAATCTTAATGAAAGACAGTTATGACAACTGGCCCGAAATTCGCCCAAAAGCACCCATCGGTCATCCAGAGCCGCCAGGGGATATGTCCCACCCAAGCCGCCTCCCGGTAGTCGTGGCTCGGGCAGGGGCGTTGGTGCCGGGGTGGTTACTGTTTGGCCTTTATCTATAATGGCATTCGTGACAACGATATGGTACAATTTCTCTTTGTGAAGAGGTTGTATTATATGGTCATATCGAGGGCTACAAAATGAATTTATTCGTCACGCAGCGTCGGAAAGAGGGCATTCTGTGCAAAGTCTGTAAAAGGATAAATAGCTATCCTGAAGACCTCTGGATAAATGCACGAAGAAGAATAAACAGACGTGACTCTCTCAAAGTTATAGGACTGAGTACTGCTTCTGTTCTGGTTATGGGGTCCTTTGCCCAAGCCTCCGGATCAGAGCAGCAGAAGCTGAACATTCTTCTGTTCACCGCTGACGACCTTCACTGTAACTCCGTAGGTTGCTTCGGCAGTAAAGTACCTGGCCTCACTCCAAATCTTGATGCCTTTGCCGCCGAAGGGATGAGGTTTGAAAACGCGCACGTCAATGTTGCCATATGCCAGCCAAGTCGGGGTGTCCTGGCAACAGGACTTTACGGGCACAACAGCGGCATTATGGGATTTATGCACACCAAACGCGACATACCTACTATCATGCAAACCCTTAGGAATGCGGGCTACCTGACAGGGGTTCTTGGCAAAGTCGGCCACTCAACGCCCCATGCCGACTACAAATGGGATTTCGTCCGTGACCAAAAAGAACTGGGCAGTGGTCGGGACCCGGAACTCTACTATAGATACTGCAAGGAGTTCCTTGCTCGGTCCCGCGGCGAAGGCAAGCCCTTCTACCTCATGATCAACTCCCACGATCCCCATCGCCCATATCACATCCCCGGCAAACCCATCCAGGGGGCCAAGGAACCTTCTAAGACATACAAGCCTAATGAGGTCGAAGTTCCCGGTTTCGTGCCTGACCTGCCTAGTGTCAGAGAAGAGTTGAGCTATTATCTTAATTCCGTTCGTCGGCTTGATGACACCTTTGGCAGGACGATGCAAGCCCTCAAAGAGTCGGGGTTTGACGAGGATACGCTCGTGATGTTCCTCTCCGACAATGGCATTGCCATACCTTTCGCCAAATGCAATGTATACCTTGCCAGCACGCGCACGCCATGGATTGTCCGCTGGCCCGGAGTCGTTCAGCGAGGAGCCATCGACACGGAACACTTCATCTCAGGAATCGACTTCTTCCCGACCGTGCTTGAAGCGGTGGGGCTTGCCGTTCCAAAAAGTCTCGACGGTTTCTCCTTCCTGCCCTTGCTTAAAGGCAGGAAGCAATCTCGTCGTGACACGGTGTTTACGCAAATCGATATGAAAGCCGGCGGCGATGCCGTGCCAATGCGATGCGTTCAAGACAAGCGCTTCGGCTATATTTTCAGCCCCTGGAGCGATGGCAAGTTCTGGTACCGAAATAACAACGAAGGACTCACCATGAAGGCCATGGTAGAAGCTGCTAAGGTAGATTCGCAAGTCGCTCAGCGAGTGAATATGTTCCGATATCGTGCCGCTGAGGAATTCTATGATCTTAGAGACGATCCCGATTGTCTTGACAACCTGGTCGACAAGTCTGAGTACAAGGGCGACCTCAGAAAGATGCAGAACGAGCTTCGCGAATGGATGAAACAGACTGGCGATCCGCTCTTGACAGCGTTTGAAAATCGTCATTCGGTCGAGAAACGTAGATCTGCTCTTATCGAAATTTATGGCGACAATTATTTGAATGCTGCTCAGAGTCAGGAGAAAGTGCCACGCAGTGATAGGAAGAATAAAGGGAACAAGGGGAATCCATAGGCTCTTTCAATCAGAGTGTTGTGGCTAAACGGCCTCTCGGCCACGCTGCGTCGTTTATCTGAACAGCTTTCGGCTTTACATCCGGTCACCACGTGAAAATGTCCACTGAGACCTTCAACCCTCCTCGATGACTTTCATTCCCATCAACCGGGCGAGGTGGTACACGGTATCCACGTGGTCGCCGTAGAATACCACGCGGTGTAGCAGCGTCATTGCGTCCTCGGTCTCAAGGACGCTGCTCCAGTTGACAGCCATCTTCGCGGCGTCGCGCACTTCGGTAACGATCTGAGTGCGGCACCCACGGACCGACTTGGCCGGAACTTCAATGATCTTACCCTTCGAAACGAGTATCGTATCCAGGTTGATCAGCTTGGTGCGGGTGATGGTCTGGCCAACGCGGTACTGGACCTCGGGCACGCAGCCACTGCCGCCGACCTCGGAATGCCCTCGCAGCAGGTACGGCGCTTCGGTGCCGTTGGGACCATCCATCTTCAGCGGTGCCGTGCAATGGGCGGTCCACAAAGCATTGCGAGAGGTGTCAAAGGTGGCGTTGCCCTGGAATCCGGGGCGGTCAATTGCGCATTGAAACAAGAGCATGGTCAGCAACGAGTCCATGTCCCCCTCGCACGCCGCGGGAATACCCCTGTCGCGGAGCCGAGCAAATCCCAGGCACGGGAATCCTCGTGGCAACCATCCCATGCAGGTACCCACGGCTAACCCTTGGGCCTTTTCCTGCTGCATGAGACGTTGCAGTGCCACACTGACGCGGGCGGCCTTGTTGATGTCCTCTGCACCTGGTTCGATGATTGCCTTGGCGTTCTTTGTCCAACGGTCAGCCTCGGCTCGAACGGCCTCGTCGTCCGCGGCGGAAAGCATCTCGTCAAAGGCATTCTCTTTTATAGCAACCACATCAGTTCCCAAGCGCTTCTTGATTTCCTCTGGGGACCGAGCAGACGCCGTGCCTCGAGCCGGAGGGAACAGGAGGATTCGAGTCTGCTGCATCATGGGAATGACCCTCAGCAGGCGAAGGGCCCGTTCGAGCTCGTTGTAGTCGCTGCTGGCCAAAAGGGTAACGCGATGCCCCTGACGGTGCCAACGGTGAGGATACATCCAATCGTGACCGCTGGCTGGCAGCGAGAACAGCACCATCGGATGCGACCCGTCTAAAATTGGCTTGACCACCCTTGTCAGGGCAAAGTTTTGTACGTTGATCGCGAGGACCGGCGCTGCCGGCCCCGCCAGTTGTAACATGGCCGCGGTCTGCTGGGCATTGTCTACCAGCCCCATCACCAACTCGACGTTTCCCAGCTCCTTTTCCGCCTTAGCCAGGCGAGTTTTCATCGTTTCTATTTGCCCGGCGTCGGCTCCCCAATTGCGGTCTTCCGGTCCGGGCACGCCGGTGAAGATGACGCAGATTCGGGACTTTCCCCGGGATGGGGCAGGCGAGGCTTGCGACGCCCACGCTTGTGTCCAAGTTGCGCCGGCGAGCATCAATCCACCGGCCAGTCCCGTTCCTAAGAACTCTCTCCGCGTACAGTGTTCACACATGGCAATAACCTCCAGATTATGAATGATTGGCGATTTCCCACATACATTTCACTGAAACACTCCTACATAACTTCAAGCGTTATGATACAGCTATTTCATCTCAATTGTAACAATATTCCCGCGGATCCAACATACTACTCGCCAGGAAATGCAACAGGACAGCAACAAATGTTGTTGACGATGACGCCATCAACACACACGGCAATATACGTGTTCCACTAGCCGTTCCCTTTGCAACGGTTCTCGATGGACTTGCTTCGGCTCTCGGTTGGGACTTCGGTTCGATGCGAAATGACTGCCACATACAACCGATCTTCGCAACATTGTGTATGATCCTGCCAATTCGCAGCCAGCAGGGAAAATTCATATAGATTGATTACGCAATCGCCGTTGACATCCAACTCAGTATTTTCATTACAGTCATTCATCAGCCAGATTTCGCAAAATCCAGACAGATCGTCCATACGGACCATGCCGTCACCTGTAAAATCACCGTATATCGGCGGTACTACTCTTATGTCAGGGCGCGGTGGTGCTGTCATACCGTCGCCCATATAGAAACCAGGTTGAGTAGGCTGATTATATCCTACATTCTGCCAGGCCACGCTCAGCCTGTAGGTCGGATCATGCATGAAAGTATAAAAACGGTTGTCGGCAGGTATCGTGGTCGTGAAGATGCGCAGTTCCTGGTTGTCCGATGTTCTCCAAATGACTTCCTCTCGCCAGTCACCCAGAATATCAGCACACAAGGCGGGAGTCGATTTTGTGCCATTATTCGAGGTGCAGCCGTCGGCTGTAAGTAGTAGAATTTCTGAACTACTTGACCAATTCCACTTGGAGATTTTGTTGCCATCAAGGATTTCACGAAGCGGATCGCTATCCCACCAAATCCCAAAATTACACGAGCGTGGCTTGGAAGAAGAAACCACTTCGCCCTTGCAGTTCCAAACGCTGTTCAAACCGGCGCCTGAAGCCCAACACTCATAGCCTCGGTGACGGGGATCAATATCCATCGCCAGCCCTCTTCCAACGTCTGTGAACGGCGCCGCCCCCCATATCACCGCTCCGGTTGCGGCATCACGAAATTCGACACCATACTTGTGATCGGGATTTTCATGAATAGCAAACACTTCCAGACCCGGCCGACCGGGGTCCATATCGGATAGATGCATGGCATCTCCATGCCCTAAACCTGTCGAGTAGAGCCCTGTCCCATCATCATCAATCGCACATGCCCCATAAATGATTTCGTCCCTGCCATCGCCATCAACATCACCAACGCTTAGATTATGATTGCCCTGCCCCTCGTAGGCGAGGTTACCAGCGGTGCCATCACGGCTATCAAAGGTCCAGCGGCGTATCAACTGGCCTTTTCTCCAATCCCATGCCACTAACCACGTCCATGTATAATAACCCCGACACATAATCAGGCTCGGTCTTACCCCATCAAGATACGCGACACACGCCAGGAAACGGTCCACTCGGTTGCCGTAGCATCCTGGATCGCCCCAGTCACAAACATTACCTCTGGGTGGTATATAATTGACCGTGGCAAGCGCTGCGCCTGTCTGCCCGTCAAAGATGGTAAGAGACTCAGGTCCTGACAATATCCGGCCAGCCGCATTGCGGTAATCTGCATCGGCATCGCCGATGATGTTACCGAGCCCATCAACGGTCCCATCCGCCGTTTTGCAAGCGAGCTCAGCCTTGCCGTCACTGTCAAGATCATAGACCATAAATTGCGTATAGTGTGCCCCTGCCCGGATGTTTATTCCCAGATCAATCCTCCACATCAAGGTGCCATTCAGTTTGTAGGCATCAAGAAATACGTTACCGGTGTATCCGTCGTGAGCATTATCTTTGGAATTGGATGGGTCCCATTTTAGTACGATCTCATACTCACCGTCACCATCAAGGTCCCCGACACTGCAATCATTTGCATTATAGGTATATGTGACTCCGTCAGGCGTGGTCCTAGCGGATGGCACCTGAAGAGGAATTGAGATGTATTGTCTTGCAGGTGCATTTGCCTGTAGTGTAAAAGGAGCACTTGCCGCCTTTTCCTGCCCATCGAGAACAGGCCGAACAAAATAGCAGTTCGTTTGGCCCAGGTCAACGTCGTTATCAACCCAGTTTGTGCTCTGCGTGATGGGCTGCTCGTTCAGCTTGACCGCGCTTGCTCCACCGGTGGAACGGTAGAGGTTGAAAGCGAGGTCGTCCGGATCGGTTCCAAGCATACGCCATCCGACATAGACCCTTCCGTCACCCTGATTGATCGCAACCATTGCACGGCCGAGCCTCTCCATATACCGCTTGGTTCCCGCAAAGCGGGGGCCCTGCGCACGCACCGGCCCCGTCAAAAGCAGTATGGTCCCGAGCACGATCCCGATGGCTGTTGTTTTCTGCTTCATACACGGTCAGTCTTTAAGGTTTAGGCTGAAGAATGTGCAAGGACATCGGCTTATTGAATTATAGCACATTTTCCTTCTTCATTCAAATGCGACAATCCGACCACCCGGTAATACGGTTGCGACAGTTTCCACTCTCAGAACAAAAACGCCCGCATCGACAATTGAACAAAGGGTAAAAGTGGCCGATCTCATGAAGTTCTTTGCAGGAAGCCGAGGGTCCCGAAGACCGTACAACATCAGAGACAAACGAGCAAGCTCCGTGGCTGGTCATCTTGCTCTGGAAGTAGGACTTTATTGTCGTCCCATCAAACGCCGAGCCACACGTGCCTGCTCGCCGATCAGTGGCACAATATCGCTCTGGGGCGCAGTGCTGGCGCAACGCCGGAAAACGAGTGTACATTGCCCTCGGCAACCTTGATCTGCCACATCGTCTCGGTGGCCGATCAGGTGTCTGTCTTGTCGACCATGTCGTGCCGCTGACCACTCGGACCAGCCCACTTGGCCGCGGGAGATACACTGGGCTGGCCCCTCACGCCTTCAAAACAGGCTTACTTTCTACGCCTGCGTAACAGAACTACACTACCCAGTCCCAGTAGAGCCAACGTGGC
>CAZPJZ010000042.1:9573-11184 GCA_964586995.1 uncultured Pirellulales bacterium
GCGGCCAACAATATTCTCCAAATCATCTTCTACCTCCTCTGAAAAATACCATAAAACAGTCTTGGCGCTGATGCTTGATAACCGGGAGCCATCAGCGCCTTCTGCGTATCAGAGCCAGTCCGCCCAGACCCAGCAGGACCATCGTTGCCGGCTCAGGAATCGTCTGAGCAACGGCCTGCCCAAACAGGGCCTTATAATCATCGGTGAGGCAAGCGGCCCAATCATACCCAGCATGTGCGGGTGGAGAGTCTTTGCCGTCGTAACCCCAGATGCCAAAGAAGTAGCGATTCGCACCGGCGACGCCATATTGATTGGTGGTTCCATTAAGGGCGTCAAAATCTGTGCCTGCACCGATGCCGATCATGAACGGAAGGCCATCAAACATGGCGTCCACCTTGGCATCACTAGGCCAATTACCTATGGGGTTCTGGGGCGGATGTTCGGTTATGCCACCTAAGACCGTATAGTCAAAAATCGTTACATCCGCGGTGAAATCAGGTGCCATCTGTATGGTGGTTGCCACGTTGCTTTGTTTGGCGTTATTACCGGTATTCCAACCCCATTTTCCTGCGCGGGCCAGATGGCCATTCTGCGACAGAAGCGGCGTAGTCAGACCATTCCATGCTAACGCAGCGCCTGGGTCGTCATACCTGCCGCTGGAGCCATAGCGACTCACGATGACTAGGTCGGCATCCTGCAAAGCTTGTAGTCTCCAGTCAGCACCTACCCACCATTCGTTATTTTTGATACCGTCATGTGGATTGTTCCCGGCGTCCCAGTAGGTCTGGGCCAATCCTCTGGTATCAACCGTGTAGCCCAGGTCCTCAAGGAACCACACCAGCGAGCTGTCATTGTATTTGGGTTTTCCTTCCGGTTCCGCAATCAAGATAGTACCATCGCGGGCTTGTAATCCGCCATCACCGATTACTAAGATTGTGCCTTCAGCACCGATGCACACCGATGACATCAGGCCAAAAGCTAAAACCCAAATTAGACATCTTTTACACATAATCCTCCTCCTTACAACAAAGAATCTCCAACAAATCCCCTGCTTGTCATCAACTGTCGAGGAACCCTCTCTTCGTACAATACACTTTTGGGACAGAGGCTTCCGTTTTTGGCTGCAAGCCAAAACGCATGTTCGTCACGACAGGCAGACGGTATTTGCCCGTCTGGTCATACGAATCACGCACAACCCAAACAGGCGACAAAGCGTCTTCACCAAATCCTGTGCCTGTCGGCCGTAATTTTAGACTTGCCTTTGCCCCTCCTCCTTAGGAGAGGCTTCGTCTGAGCCGCTGATTGAAAAGCTTGTAACTTGATTGCGAAATATCACCCTCTTACTCCAGCTATGTCCCTGACTTGCCCTAAATCGATTCTGCAACGACTTCGCCGAAAAACATAGCCCTTTCGCACGCAAAAACAAGGAAATACTAAGTCCAAGCATTTAGTCTGCCTATTTATACCAAACCATCCATCTTTACGTCAAGAGACTTCTTGTAAAATTTTGCCAAACTTGCAGTGAAAGACCGCGCAAACGACATAAGCCAAGCATCTGAAAGCTTTTACAACTATTCCATAGGAAAAAGTTCATCCTCAGAATCCAGTTGG
>CAZPJZ010000043.1:0-11067 GCA_964586995.1 uncultured Pirellulales bacterium
GCCGATGCGGTCGAGAAAGCGGTGATGTTCGTAACCGCCAACAAACTAAAATCGCTGCAGGCCGGCAAAATGGGATACTCCACCAGCCAGGTCGGCGATTTGGTCGCTGATAAACTCTCTGCGTGAGCTCCGGCAAGTCACCGCTCGGGGCGGGTGAGCTACTGAAGGATTTTCACTATTCCGCGGTTGCAATCGACCTGGATTATCTGGCCGGTCTTGATTATCTTCGTTGCATCGCCTACATTGGTGACAGCAGGGATACCAAGCTCGCGGGCGACAATGGATCCGTGGGAAAGCAGACTGCCCTGGTTCATCACTATCGCGGCGGCTGGCAAGTTCGGGTGACATTACGGCACAGCGAGGGTACAATACTGGCGTTCGAGCTTGTGCTCGATCCACAGATTACACCGATTTACTTTCTAACAGTGTGAATCCGTGTCTGAACCGGAGTTTAATGCAGTCGTAAGGTTATGCCCGCGAATTTGACGCCAGACTATTTTAAGGCTGAGCAGTGGTACCGTGAGGCCATGACCAACGAGGAGAAAATCCTCGCTCTTGAACGGATGCTGGCTGTGATGCCCAAGCACAAGGGCACCGACCACCTTAAGGCAGACCTGCGAAGAAAGCTCAGCAAGCTAAAGGAAGCCGCGACGCAGAAGAAGCGCAGCGGGCAAGTAGATATTTTTCACGTTCCGCGAACGGGGGCGGGGCAGGTAGTCCTTTTGGGTACGCCCAACTGCGGCAAGAGCTCCATCGTGGCGGCGCTGACCAATGCTAAGGTTAACGTTGCCGATTTCCCGTTTGCGACTTCTGGGCCTGTGCCCGGAATGGTCAAGTTCGAGGATATCCAAATCCAGCTCGTCGATATGCCGCCCATAACAGCCGACTATTCCGCGCCCGGTCAGGTGGGGACATACCGGCATTGCGACTTGATTGCTATTGTCGTTGACCTTTCTGCTGAGCCGCTGGAGCAACTCCGAATTTGTCTGGATTTTCTGGAGTCGAGAAATCTGCTTATGAGCGAGCAAGCTTCGGCTCTGGACGAACGGGGTAACGTCCTGGCGAAAAGAGTTTTCTGTGTCGGCACCAAATCAGACGCTGCTCCAGCCGGCGCGTTTGAGTCTTTGAAAAAGTCGTGCCCGCGTCCTGTGGAGTTCGTAGAGGTTTCAGGTAAGACGGGCAGCGGCTTAGAGAGACTGCCCCGGGTATTTTTTGAGCAGTTGGGCATTATTCGTATTTACGCCAAGCCGCCCGGCAAGCCGCCAGATATGGATGAGCCGTTCACCATGCCGGTCGGCTCAACAGTTACGGACCTGGCTTCGGCTATCCACCGAGAGCTGGCTGAGAAGCTCCAGTCCGCCAGACTCTGGGGCACCGGCGTCTACGACGGCCAGAACGTCCAGCTCACCCACATCCTGCACGACAAGGACATTGTAGAGTTGCACTTCGGATAGATGACCTGTTGACAGCATGACCTATACATAACCGGAAGCGCCATGATTCAGAATAGCGGTCAAAAAGGTCGTGTTCGTCGCGGTCGAACTCGACCAGCACATCCACCTCGCTATCAGCTCTAACCCAAGTTCGTCACATAGTCCCTTAGCAGTGAAATTGTGCGCAAGATGGTCAAAAAATTGAATTTGGACATATATTAACTTTCTGAAGTTCCGTCCTACGAACTTCTCAAAGTTAAGCCGGACCGATGTGCTATGTCGGTTCCTGATTGGTTCCGGCTCGTCTGGCTTAGGGGTGAATCCTCAATAACAGTGTGTCTGCTGGCTTTGCTGTGTGAAGGGACTTCCGTAGCTCTTACGAGAATAAGGTTTCCGCCAGATGAATGATTTTGTCTGCTATTGTGGTTTTGCTCGAGCTGTCAATTTTAAGCCAGCGAGAGCCGGGCGTTTTTATCTGGACGGTGGATTTATCCAGGCCGATAGCAGCGGGCGTGTTGACGACTACCGCGTCCAGATTTTTCCCCTTGAGCTTCCGTTCGGCCCTGCGACGAAGAGCTTTCTCCTCGAGGGCAAAACCAATCACAATTTGATGTCTGCTTTTATGCTGTCCTGCCCATTTGAGAATGTCGGCGGTAGGTTTGAGCTCGATGGTCAGAGATTTATTTTGCCGCTTGATTTTTGCTTTCGCGGCGCGGACGGGTGTATAATCGGCGACGGCGGCAGCCATGATCAGGCAATCGCACTTGGCAAAGAATTTTTTAACGGCTGCGAACATCTCGGCGGCACTGTCTACGCCGACGAAATCTGTTCCCACCGACGGCTGCAAATCAGAAGCACTAATAAGGATCACCCTATGGCCGGCTTTGAGCGCCGCGCGGGCCAGGGCGTAGCCCATCTTGCCGCTACTTGCGTTGGAAATAAAACGAACCGTGTCGATGTATTCCCGTGTACCGCCCGCTGTGATTAGGATCCGCATCTCGTATCTCGTGAAGTGTATCTCGTTTCACACGTCAGGCTTCACGTTTTTTAGATTTCGGAGTGATTTTTCAATAGCGTCCAAAATATCCTGCGGCTCAGCCATCCGACCGATAGCTTCCGTTCCGCAGGCGAGCCGCCCCTTAACCGGACCGATTATCTCAAAGCCCATCTCTTTCAGCGTCGCGACGTTGCGCTGGACAGCCGGGTTAGTCCACATATTATTGTTCATCGCCGGAGCCAAAAGTTTGGGCTTGGCCCAGCAGGCACACAAGGTAGTGCTGAGCAGATCGTCGCAGATGCCGTTGGCGATTTTAGCGATAATGTTGGCCGTGGCTGGCGCAACTACAACCATATCGGCCCAATCAACCAGGCTGATATGCGCGGGTTTCTCGAATTCGCAGTTCTGCGGTCCCCACAAGCTTACGAAGGCTTCTGAGCCTGTCACCGCTTCAAAGCTTTTGGGCCCCACAAGGCGGCAGGCATTTTCCGTCATCACGGTCTTTACTTTCGCCCCGGCGGCGGTCAGCTTGCTCGCTAAGTCGACCGCCTTGTACGCGGCAATCCCGCCACTGACACCGAGCAAGATGTTCAGATCGGCAAACATATCGTGGCCCATCGCTGGTGCGTCAACACTGGCGCTACGGTTCGCCCGCTCTGGAACTGGCGTCCCGATCCGCCGCCGGCGACCCCTCGATAGTAATCTTGTCCTGCAGGATCTCCTGAACAACGATCTCAAGCATGCTTTTGCCGTTGGCATCCTCAATCAAGGGCCGAGAACCCTGCATAAGCTCGGCCATTCGCCTCTGGATTAGAGCCGCCAACTTAAATCTGCCGCCGACTTTATTGACTATTTTTTCACTCTTGAGCTCGTCTAACATTGGATCTCCTCAACGGATGACTTGTACCACCTCTTTTACAGCCTGCTCCAAATCGTCATTTATGACGATATGCTGATAATATTGCCAAGCCGCAGCGATCTCACTACTTGCCCCGCCGAGGCGTCCTTCAACAGCCTCGGTACTATCCCTGCCCCTGCGGCCTATCCGCTCTGACAAGGTTTTGGCGCTCGGAGGCAATATGAAAACCATGATCGCGTCCGGATAAACCATCTTGGCCTGCTTAGCACCCTGAACGTCAATTTCCAGAATGACAGTCTTGCCCTCTTTCAGCGCCTGCTCGACCTTGTCTTTCGGCGTGCCGTACAGATGGCCGAACACCTCGGCGTGCTCCAAAAACTGACCCTTATGGACCCGCTGCTGAAAGTCCTCTTTCGAAATGAACCAATAGTCTTTGCCGTGAGTTTCGCCCTTAGCTCTCGGCCTTGTAGTAGCTGAAACACTGAGGTAAGTGTTGCCTATGCGCTTGGCCACCTCTCTGCAAATAGTCGTTTTACCGACGCCGGACGGGCCGCTGACTATCACTACTTTACCTTTCTTGGTGCTTGGGTCGTCCATCTTGGTCGTGATTGAACCTCCCGACAAATCGGGGCGACAAACATCGCTTACTCTACATTCTGAATTTGCTCTTTGATCCGGTCAATTTGGCACTTGATATCGACCACGCAACGAATGATCTCTGTGTCGGAGGCCTTGCTCGCAATAGTGTTTGCCTCGCGGAGCATTTCCTGGCTGATAAAATCCAGCCTGCGGCCGGCCTGGTCACTGGCCTGATAGCTTTGTGCAAACTGCTGCAAGTGGGAATCCAACCGTGCAATCTCCTCCGATATATCGGATCGGTCAGCCAGTACCGCCGCCTCTCTGGCAAGTGTCTGTTCGTCCAATTTCAGCTTTGCCTCTGCCAGCAGCTCATCGACTCTCCTTTTCAGTCTCTTGGCATATTCCTGGATAACGTTGACACTGCGGCTGCGAATTCGCTCCAGGTCCTTCCTGATGACCTCACAGCGACTTTTCAGATCGGCCTCCAAGGAGCTTCCTTCGACGGCTCGCATCTGTTTGAGCTTCTCTATCGCCTCACGCGAAACGCTCAATACCGTGTCCTTGATCTGCTCGGCCATGGCCTTATCGGGCAGGGCAGGGCGAATCATTCCGGGCAGGTTCAGTAAGCCGGCCATATCAATAGTCCCGTCAACACTGGCCGACGACCTGACTCGGTTTAATCGTTCCATAAGCGCCTTCAAGGCCGCCTCGTCTATATCAAAAAGCACATCGGGCGATATACTCTTGAGCCGAAACACATAGCTTACCGTCCCGCGCGAGAGATTCTTGCGCAGCAGCTTTTCAATATCCTCTTCCATAAAAGCCAACACTTCGGGCAGCTTAACGTTCGTCTTCAAGTAACGATTATTGACCGCTTTGATTTCGACGGCGCAACTGACACCGTTAATCTCACCTTCTGCTGCGCCATAGCCGGTCATGCTCTTTATCATTCTTGCCTACCTTACAGCCAGGATTCCAAGCACGTGTGCAGGCATGGGCCTGCTGCATAGGCGCCTCGCACCAACCGCACGGTGGGAGGCTCCTGAGAAGACCCTGCTTTAGCCTCCGGGTGAATTTGTGTCGGCACGTTTACTAACATCGCCGGTCGGAGCTGCCACATCGTCGGCGGCGGTACCGGTTGCGGGCCCACGGTCCGTTGTCGGCGCTGCTTCAGCCGGCTGGGCCTGCGGCGCTACCGGGCCTACGTCATAATCAGTGATACTGGGCCTGTAGAATTTGGCCAGCAGGACCGCAAGACCCAGAAAGATGCCCACCAGCACTATCGTCAGCCAGGTGAGAAAGTCGCCGGTTTTAGAGCCCAAGATGCCGCTGGCCATGCCGCCGCCGAGCGCCGCGCTCAAACCACCGCCCCTGCCCTTCTGCACCAGGACAACTAGAATAAGGACCACCGAACAAATAATAAACAGGACAGCGGCAACCTTCATAATGAGACCCGCTGCCAGCAACGGCATAATAGTCATACGCGTTCTCCAAATCCTCATCGTCCATTCGGCTGCACGGACTATACGGCTGACCGAATGATAGACAGAAAATCGTTCGCATTCAAACTTGCGCCGCCGACCAGCAGACCGTCTATGTCCTGCTGGCTCATCAGCTCAGCGGAATTGTCGGGCTTTACCGAGCCACCGTAGAGGATCCGAATTTCCTCAGCCAATTGTCCGTCGTACATTTCAGCGATCAGGTCACGTACCAGATTCTGCACCTCTTGGGCCTGCTGCGGCGTTGCGGTTCGGCCCGTCCCGATAGCCCAGACAGGCTCGTAAGCTATCGTCAACGCCGAGGCCTTTTCGGCCGTCAAGCCTGCCAAGCCGTTTCTGATCTGCCCGGTAACGACCTCTTTCGTCCGGGAAGCCTCCCTCTCAGAGAGCAGCTCGCCTACACAGAGTATGGGCAAAAGTCCGCCAGAAATAGAAGCAGCGACTTTCTTGTTTATAAGCTCGTCCGTCTCGCCGATCACGTGGCGACGCTCCGAGTGCCCACAAAGGACATAGCTACAGCCCAGGTCTTTGAGCATGGACGGACTGATTTCTCCGGTGAAAGCCCCGCTGGACTGAAAATAAACATCCTGGGCCCCTACCGCGACGCTGGATGCACTGAGGGTCCTGGCGACAGACTGCAAATAAACAAAGGGCGGAAAAACCGCGACCGTCGCGCGATGGTCCGCCGTGTCCAAACAACCAGAAGCAATATGCTCAGCCAGTTGTACGCTGCTGCGACTGTCGGTGTTCATCTTCCAGTTGCCGGCTATGAACGGCTTTCTCATAGTGCTCTCCTACAGGCACGATTCAGGACTCGTTACTTGCGGCGCGAATCACCAAGAGCCCCAATTAAAGTAGTTCTGCAGCCCTCGGGAAACTGCCCAAGATCGAAAGCTGCAGACAATGCTTGCGGGCATCTTCCAGGGCCTCTTTGACCTGCTGGTCCATCCGGTGGCCTATAAAATCAACGAAGAAGTAGTATTCCCACTGCCTTTTCTTGCTGGGTCTGGACTCAATGTTTGTCAGATTGATATTGTACTGCTTGAAGACGTCAAGCACATCCGCCAGAGCGCCAGCCTTATGCGCCGTGCTGAACAATATAGCGGTCTTATCCTCGCCGGTTCGCTTTGCGTCCTCACGGCCAACCACGAGAAACCTGGTTATATTATGAGTAATATCCTCGATGTTCTCGCAGACGATCTTCAGCCCATACAGTTCCGCGGCGACCGTGGAGCCGATAGCGGCCGCACCCGGCTCGGCGGCCGCCATCTGGGCGGCCTTGGCAGTAGAGGCGACCGGCACAGTCTGGGCCTGCTTGAACGTGGCACTGAGCCAGTTGCGGCACTGAGCGAAAACTTCCGGCTTGGAATAGATCTTTTCAATTTCCTGCAGCGAGCAATTCGCCAGCAGACTATGGTGAATTGCCATCAGCACCTCGGAGCACACTTTCACATCGGAATCTATCAGGGCATCGAGTGTTTCAATCACACCGCCGCCTATGGAATTCTCAATCGGCACAATGCCCAAGTCACAGTGACCCTTGCTTATTTCGTCAAAAATACTCCTTATGTCGGCCAGCGGCTCATACTCGACGCTCTGGCCGAATTTGAGCATCGCCGCGGTATGGCTGAAGCTGCCGCCCGGCCCAAGATAGCCGATACGCAGCGGCTTTTCCAGAACAAAAGACCCGCTCATCAGCTCCCGCCAGATAGCTACCAGGCACTTATCAGGCAGCGGACCCTTGTTGGCCCGAGCAATCCTGGCAAAGACTTGCTTCTCACGGTCCGGGGCGTAGACAGGCCTGTCCGTCTTGTTTTTAAGCTTGCCGATCTCTATCACAACCCGAGCACGCTCGTTGAGCAACTGCACGAGTTGGTAGTCGATTTCATCTATGCGTTTTCTCAATTCTTCCAGGGACATAAACGAAGACCTGCACCTTACACCATAAAAACGCATTTTTCTAACAGAAATTTGCCTTTGCGTCAATCAATTTGCCTTGTTAGGTTAAAATATTTTGAATGATGGGTGCTGCAAAAGTGGGCAAGAAGCCGCTCAAATATACCGTCTTCGAGACAAGCTGGGGTTATTTCGGCCTGGCAGGTAGCAACCGCGCCCTGTATCGAACCTGCCTGCCCATGCACGACCGCCAAAAGGTGGAAAATCACCTGCTCAAGAACCTGCCGACAGTCCGACATGACCGGGACTATCTAATTTTGCTTCAAGAGCAAGTAACTGCCTATTTTGAAGGTGCTCGCGTGGATTTTGGCCCGAACATCTCCGTCGTTCTCGAAGGACTAACTCCCTTGGCTAACTCGGTCCTTGCAGCCTGCAGACAAATAGGATTTGGCCAGGTTCTGACCTATTCGGAACTGGCGAGAAAGTCGGGCCAGCCGGCAGCGGCTCGGGCCGTGGGCAATGCGCTGGCCAAGAATCCGCTGCCTTTGATTATCCCCTGCCACCGAGTCATCCGCAGCGACGGCAAAATCGGTGGCTTCTCCGGCCCCGGCGGAGCAGCCATGAAGAAACGCCTGCTCGAACTTGAACGTTCGTTTGGAGGCTAAAGTCGTTCGCATCCGAGGTTTTGATTTGCCCGAATTTGGCTGATACCTTATAATGCGTGTGGTGCTGAAGGTGTCCGTCGCCGGTGTTTTTAATTATTCCAGATGTACGACGCGAGTCCCTCTATCCGCCTCGAGGCTGGCCCTTTTGATAACATCGTAGAGCTTGCGGCAATTCCGTACCCTCTCAAAGACAAACTCCGGATCCGACTTGTCGGTCGTGGTCAAAACCACGGTGCCTATACCCAGAACCCAATCAAAGAAACTCCGGCGAAGCTTTAAGTCAATGACCCGAAACATGTCCACGTTGTCCACCTTTCGGTCAAATATTCCGCGCGCCCACTCAATTCGTTGCGCCGTCACTTGATAGCGGGTCATTCTGGCCCTGGCTGCCTTTATGACCAGCCAGAATACCACCGCCAAGCCAAGCCCAAGACCTATCATAATCCGGTATTGGGCGAATATCGCGGCCTGAGCTTTGGTAAAGCTTACGCCCGGCAGGCCATCGAGCAGTTTTTCCAACGGCAGTCTGACCAATAGGGCCGCCAGGGCAATAAGCAAAAAACCCTTTGCGATCTGCGGTGCCAGGCCCAACAGCGAGGGCCTACAGGCAAACAAGACCTCATTGTTGTCCGTCTTGTTATTACCAATGCGCTGCGAATCCGGTTCGGCACCCGCTTTGAGGGTTTTTGCCCTTTCGCCGTTAAGAAACTCGCCGCAGAATCGACACTTAATCGCCGCAGCCTGAATCGTCTCGGCACAAAATGGGCACTGCTTGGTACGTAAGTCGGTTACTGTCATATCCTTATATATCGGAAGCGGGTTGGCAGTTTCATCAGTCATTCGCATAACCCAAGTTCTCAAAAAAATGTTGAGAAATTTGTAAAACTCTCTTGACATAAAGTAATGCTGACATTACATTGAGTATAGTTTAGGTTACATTTTCAAGTCATAACGATACTTTTGAAAGGACAAGAATCGTGAATAGAGCGCAGAAGATAGCATGGTTTGATTTGAAGGTGGTCGCCATCAGCGTTCCTGTGAGTTTGCTGATGGTGATTGTGTCGTTGTTGGCAGGGACGTTGGTGGTTGCCTTGATTGGCGGCCTAATGCTTGGGATCGCAGCACTAATTATGGGCCTTGCGCCGATCCTGTTTAAGAAGCACCCAGGCCGGGTTAATTATGACGAACGCGATGCGATTATTGAAAAGCAGGCGCACCTTGTCGGGTATTGTACTCTCTGGTGCATTTTCATCGCCACCTGTATGATTGCGGCTTTTCCAGCCGGGCCCGCCATACTTGTAGCAACCCTCATGACCGTGAAGGTTGTCGAGTCGGTCGCCATTCTGGTTCAGTACGGCTGGAGGGAACAAGGAGAGAAACCATGAATAGAGCACAGAAAATATCCTTGACTCTGGTCATCACACTTTCGCTCGGTCTGTTTCTTGGAATTGCAGCAATTGTAATGCGGCGTTTTGATGCGGGTGTTTGGAAGATCGCCCTTGCCTTTGCAGTTGCTATTGCAGGCAGTGGGGGGATTATATCGCTGATTTTTTTTAGAAAGGACAAAGGCGCCGTTACGCACGACGAGCGAGATAAACAGATTGAGAAGAATGCTCACTTAGCCGGCTTCGGGGCAGTGTACTTGTACGTCATTCTCGTGTCCTTCCTGCCGATTGGCATCCTGGGCGAACAAGCATCGATACCGGTGACGTGGTGCCCCTGGCTGCTTATAGGAGCCGTATTCTGCCAGGCTCTTGCACAATCATTAGCGTTTCTGGTTCAGTACGGCTGGGGGGATAAAAATGCCGGACAGTAATCTCAGCAACCAGATTCGTCGCCTTCGGTTTGACAATGGCGAGATGACCCAGCAGCAGCTCGCCGATAAGGTGGGCGTCACCCGCCAAACAATCATCGCAACCGAAGCAGGTAAATATGCCCCGTCGCTGCCATTAGCATTTAGAATAGCGAGGACCTTCAATGTGCCTATAGAAACCGTGTTTCAGTATGAGGACTCACAAGCCGGTGCACCGCAACAGTAGGGAGATTGCACATCCTGGCATGTCTGTTATACTGAACGTTCAGAGAGCAGAACCCTTGGCAGGCCGGTTGTTAAAGCCTTGGGAGGATGTGATCACGGTGAAAAAACTGCTCGTCGGCTTGTTTGTCTTGAGTTTATGCTCCATTGCAGGATGCAAGAGTTTCTACGGTGATCTGATTGGCACCGCAATCAGCAAGGAATCGGGCAAGCTGCATTTCACCACTTATGAGAAGTTTCACGTTTGCCCTCGGTGCATCAAGGAAAAGGGCCTCGTTGGCTCGCTTGAAACTGCGGATGTAAACGTTGCCTACCAACGAGGTCTTGAGGCTCAGGCTGACTGCGCTGCGGAGCATTTCAACGGATTGCTGGATGAGGTCGAACGCAAGACCGGTTTTCGCATATCCTGCCGGACAAAGTTCTATCTTTTCAGGGTCGACAAAATCCCACAGCACATCGACGTGCAGCTCAAGGTGGATGTCAATGAGCTTGAGTTTCCACTTTTTGTAAAGGCTGATGACGAGTCCTGCCGGACCATTTTCGCTCAGAACGCTGCCTATCCTGGTGCGATCGTTCACGAGCTGGCTGAATTCTCGCTGATATTGCCCAAGGAAACCGGCAATGTGCTGCCGGACGCCCAAGGCCGATTCCTTCTACTGCCTATCACTGTCCGCAAGTACACGCGATGGTTCCGGGAAGGCTTTGCCAATTATGCAGGATACACCAAGAGGCTGCCGAGCTTGCCTCTGGCGAAAAGACAAGTCCCCTTGGGGATGCCTTACGGCGGGCGAATTTACCGTCACGCTGCCGCTCACACGTGGGCGGTAACGGCGGACAACCCCGCTGAAATCATTCAAAATCCTGCAACAATTCAAGCAGCTTTCGGTCGAGTTTGTGGCCGTGAAAGTCTTCATACTGAACGTCGGCTCGGCCGGAATCGATGATGCCGAATGAGCCGCGAAAGTTCCATAGAGCAAGGCCGATGCCGTGCCCGGTAAGAATCTCCAGCACATCCCGCAGCCAGGCAAGAACCACTTTGTGCGGCGTCTTATTGTAGGTTCCTCCCTCGCCGCAATGCACGCCCACGCCCTTTTTGGCAAGGTC
>CAZPJZ010000044.1:0-11030 GCA_964586995.1 uncultured Pirellulales bacterium
CAAAGCCAATGTTAAGATGGATAAGCTGTATTTCTCAAGGTGGAGAACTCCGCCACTTTCGTGGATGCAAGCTTGGCCCTGCCAGGTAAGGCGAATTCGATTCTTGCTTTACGCAGGCCAAGAGAAATGCAAGAATGTGGCACTGACAATGATACTGTGCAAAGGAAGATGCAATGAAGCGTGGGACGCTGAATTTTATCGTCGACCTGATTAGTTTTTGTGTTCTGCTGGGGCTGGCTTTTACCGGCTCAATTATGAAATGGGTTCTGCCGCCCGGCACCGGCGGCCACCACGGCATTCCTCTGGGGATCACGTCGCTATGCCACCCTGGCGGACCTGGAGAAGAACGAGCCGAAGACGGCGTTTGGCAACACCTGGTGCGACGATTGGCGGACGTTGCCCGGACCGCAACTGGCGAAAGTGCATCGGGCTTTTGGCCGGGTGGTGAAGGCGATTCTGCCCGAGGAGTTCGCCGGTTTCGACCCTTCTACCGCGCGGTTGCTCGAAGCAATGAATCTGGGTGACGGCGGACGGACGATGGGTTATCTCGTCGATGCAGGCGAGCCGATTCTGCTTGTCGATCAAAACGCCGTAGGCGACCATACATTCCGTAGCCCCGACGGGCCGCCGACGAACCGGGTGCGCGTATTCACCGGTATGGATCAGACCTGGCGTGATGCCCAAGTGACCGGCTCCACCATCACGGTACGGCTCTCGCAGGGTGTGCATCTGGTGCGCGGATTGCCCCCGGATGTGCGCGTGTGGGAGTGACCGTGGCAAGTGTTCCTGTTATTCGTCTTGCGGCAGGACGAGACAGGCGGGGAAGAAGAGGAGATGCGACGGGGACGTCGAACTATACCTCAGAGCCGTACAATAAGGAGACGCACGAAATGTGGACAACTCTCTGTCGTTCAATCACGATGCTGTTACTGCTGTGTGGCGCCGCGAACGTTGACGCGGCGGATTACTACGTCAGCAATCAGGGAGATGACGCGAATCCAGGAACGCTATCGTCGCCGTTTCGCACCCTCGCCAGAGGTGTGAGCGGATTGAAGCCTGGAGACACACTCCTTGTGCGGGCGGGAACCTATGTCGGATCGAGCCAGTTGCGCCACATTCCGAGCGGTGAATCCTGGGAGCGGCCCGTGACCATCAATGCCTTTCCGGGAGAACGTCCGGTAATCGTTCCGGAGCCCCGGCAGACAGTGATGTACATCACCGGCACGCAGTACGTCGTGATCAATGGACTCTTGATCGATGCCAAAGGCGGACATGATGGAATCAAGATCACCTACGTGACCGGCGGAATGCAGGCCCAACATATTCGCATTCAGAACTGCGAGGTGAAGAACGCCTCGAACCAGGGCCTTCTGGTCGCGGGCGAGGGAAACGAATTCATCAACCTGGATGTGCATGACAATGGAACGACGGGTCTGCATCACGGCATCTATCTGAGCGCCGATCGCAACCTCATCGATGGCGGTAAATACTACCGCAACGCAGGCTGGGGCGTGCATGTCTATCCGAAGGCCACCAACACCATCGTCCGCAACGTCCGCTCTTTCGACAATCGGGGAGCCGGGATCGGGTTGGTCTGGGGAGCCAACAACCGGGCATACAACAATCTGGTCTACGGCAACGGATCGGGCATCCACTTGTCCGGCGATTCCCCCCGTTGTTACAACAACACGATCTATGGCAATCGGGGCGAAGGCCTTTCCATCGCCAACGCACAGAACGGCCCCCGCGGGACAAGAAAGGCCGATGTCCGCAACAACATCATGTTTCGCAATGGCAGCGGAATCAGAGATTATGCCGTCGGAACCGGGACGGTTCTGTCCAACAATCTCGAAGACGATCCTCGGTTCGTCGATGCAGCAGCGGGCGATTTTCGCTTGCAGGCAGGGTCGGCGGCCATCAACAAGGGTGCAGATTTGCACCCAGAAGGAGTGACCACCGATATCCAGGGCACTTCTCGTCCCCAGGGCGAAGCTTTCGATATCGGGGCGCACGAATTCACTCCGTCGCCGGCCGTCGGAGCATCCAGGCCGGTTGTACCTGCAGATCGATTCAGGCTGGGCGGCCTCCTCCCATTGCTGCTCGGGGTCAGTAGCACAACGGTACACCCGATTCCCGCGAAGGGGCCGCTTCGGGTCCATCCCGAGAACCCGCGCTACTTCACGAATGGAACTGAAGCCCCGGACGGCTCGTTGCTGGCCGTCTATCTGACCGGCGCGCACACGTGGAACAACCTTGTAGATATAGGCCGAAGCGATCCCCCGGAGAAGTTCGATTTCACCGCCTACCTGGATTTCCTCGAGCGCCATCACCACAACTTCATCCGCCTGTGGGCGTGGGACTCGACCACCTGGGACACGCGGGCCAACGGCGCGCTGGGCAAGGACTTCATCCACAACGCCGCGCCGCTGCCCTGGGCAAGGACCGGTCCAGGCAACGCGCTCGACGGCAAGCCCAGGTTCGACCTGACGAAATTCGAGCCGGAGTACTTCGAGCGGCTGCGGGCGCGCGTGCAGGCCGCGGGCGAGCGAGGGATCTATGTGGGCGTGATGTTCTTCGAGGGTTGGGGCCTGATGCACGGCAACCGCCGACGCAACACCGAAGACGGCTGGGCCTGGCGGTCGCATCCGTTCAACCTCGCCAATAACATCAATAACCTCACCATCGAAGGATCGGACGCCCTGAGCGGACGGGTTCATACCCTGCGGAATCCGGAGGCAAACCGGCTCCAGGCGGCCTATCTTCGCAAAGTGGTGGATACGGTCAACGATCTGGACAACGTCCTTTACGAGGTCATCAACGAAGGCGGGGAGCAGGAATGGAACTGGTGGGTGATCCGGACCGTCCAGGAGTACCAGCAGACCAAGCCCAAGCAGCATCCAATCGGCAACACCGGCCACGGTGCCGAGCGTCTGGCGAGCATGTTGGCCAGTCCTGCGGATTGGATCTCTCCGGGTCGGGTGGATGGCTTCGCGGAGGATCCGCCGGCCTGGAATGAGAAGAAGGTGAGCCTGCTGGACACGGACCACATCTGGGGCGTGGGCGGCAACGCGACTTGGGTCTGGAGGAGCTTTCTGCGTGGGCACAATCCGATCTTCATGGACCCTTATGACGGCTCGGTCCTGGGACAAGACCCCGGTTGGGAGCCGTTGCGGGCGGCCTTGGGCCACACCCGCCGTCTGGCCGAGCGGGTGAACCTGGCGGCGATGACCCCACAAGACAATCTGGCCTCAACCGGCTATTGCCTGGCCCATCCGGGACGCGAATACCTTGTCTATCAGCCGAGAAAGAACGAAGCCTTTTCCGTGGAGTTGCAGCCGGGTACTTACCTATTCGAGTGTTTCGACCCCGCCAAGGGCACAATCGCAGGCACCGGGCGGATCGAAGCCTCCGGCGGGCGGCAGCAGTTCAAACCACCTACTGCGGCCGACGCGGTGCTCTACCTCAAGAAGGCGCCGCAATTGTCCAAGGACGAAACGAACATTCGATGAGTAAGGGGATCCCCATGCGTACCGCAGTTTTTGTCATTGTGCTGGCAAGTGCCGCCTCGATCTGTGCCGCTCCGGCGGGTGTGGACTTCGTGCCGTCTGCCGAGCGCGTGGATTGCTACGATAAACGAGCACCCGTGGCACTTCCTCTGGGAGGGCACGGGCGAACACTACTTTTGGAACGGCACGACCACCTATTGGCTGCTGGGCTGGGATGACGAGACGATCCGCAGCAGCATCGACCGGCTTTCCGGGCTCAAGGTCAATCGCCTGCGGGCAGCCATCAACGGCCGGGTCCGGGATGGACGGGCCTGGTATGAGAACGTCTACCCAACCGAGAAGTTCTCGTTCCTGATGAATCCCTGGGTCGCCGAGCGGCCGGACAGCGTGGAGAAGCCGGGTTTCGGCGCGACGCGGTTCAACCTCCCCCACTGGCACAAGATCGAACGCATGCTGCGTCACGCCCGCGAGAAGGATATGGTCATCTCGATCATCTTCTACGTGGACGGGGCCCGGTCTGGCGTCGATCCGTTCGGCAAGGCCCGCATGGGCGGCGAGGATGAGCAGCGGTACTACCGCGATGCGGTGGCCCGCCTGGCGGCGTTCTCCAACGCCATGTGGGACGTGACGAACGAATACCACCTGTTCCGAAACGAGGAATGGACGAACAAAATGGGCGCGTTCATCCGGCAGTGCGACGCGTACGACCACGTTATGTCGGTCCACGGGCACGGGCAGTTCCCGTTCCGCACGTCCGAGTGGGCGGATTTCGCCATGTACCAAAGCTGGGACGAGCACGGCGGCTACCGGTTCATGCTCAACCACCGGCTCCAGCAGCAGAAGACCGGGCGACCCATGCCGCAGGTGAACGAGGAATACGGCTACGAGGATCACTATCCCGTTGCCTGGGGCGGCGGTCGCAAAGCCCCGGCCCGCTCCGCAGAGACCCGCGGGCGTCTGGCCTGGGGCATGTACATGGCCGGCGGCTACCAGACCACCGGCGAGCGGGCCGACACCGGCACCGGCTGGGGCCCGGATACCGGCGGCGGCTGGATCAACGGCCGGGGCGACGATTCCATGACCATGCTGAAAGGCTATGGGCACATTGTCGATTTTTTCACGGCCCTGCCCTGGTGGCGGCTGGAGCCCGACAACGATTTCTTCGAGACCCAGGGCGTCGCCGTCGTCGGCACAGAGTTGGCGCACGTGGTGTACACGCGCGACGGCGAGGGCACGGCCATGCTCTATGTCGATGGAAAGCCCGTCTCGACCCGCGACGTGGGCGGCGACCCGTCGAACTGGGATGACGGTTTCCGCCTGGCGCTGGGCAACGAGTTGACCGGAGACCGACCGTGGCGGGGCGAACTGCATCGGGTGGCCCTGTATGCACGTGCCCTGGATTCCGCAGAGATTGCCCGCCTCGCAAAGGCCGGTCGGCACAAGGCACCGGCTGGACCTGTGGTGCTCTACGAGTTCCGCGAACGGGCGGGCCAGGTCGTTCGGGACACGTCCGGCACGGGGGACTCCGCAGAATCTCCAGGTGAAAGACGCCGCGACCGTCCAGTGGCTCGATGGCGGCGGCCTGCGGATCACCGGATCGGCTTTGATCGCCTCTGTGGAACCCGCGACGAAGCTGATCGAGGCGGTGAAGCGGTCGAGGGCCATGACGATCGAGGCGTGGATCAAGCCCGCCAATATTACGCAGGAGGGTCCGGCCCGAATTGTCACGCTCTCGAAGGATGTGAGCGGCCGCAACTTCACGCTGGGCCAGAAGGCCGATGCGTACGAGGTTCGTTTCCGCACGACGGTGACCTCGCCCAACGGCGAACCTGCCCTGTCGTCGCCGGGTGGGGATGAGGCCGTTCCGGCGGCCGTCGGCCTGCGGTCGCCCTACGGCGATCTGGCCGTCCTGTATTTCTCGGCCGGCGGCGCCGCGAAGATCAAGCCGGGCTCGCTGGGCGAAGGTCGCAATGCGCAGTGGTTTAACCCGCGCACCGGACGATGGTCGTCTGCCAAATCGGATGAGCAGGGTCGGTATGTGGCGCCGGATGAACATGACTGGGTGTTGTTGATGAACGAGTGATAGGTGAGCAATTATGAGTGACCGAATCCATTCAATCGCATGCGCCGTCCTCATGGCGGTGTTGGGGATCACTGGCCACGGTGTCCCCGTTCGCGCTGACAACGCCGATCGGCTCCAGCCTTACTCCAAGAACCCCACGTATTGGCAGTATCAGGGCCAGCCTGTGATGTTGCTGGGCGGCAGCAAGACGGACCATATCTTTCTGCTGGACGACCTCAAGGAGCATCTCGACGAGATCCGCGCCGTCGGGGCCAACTACGTGCGCAACACGATGAGCCAGCGCGAGGGCATCGAACTCAAGCCGCACAAACTGCTGCCCAATGGCCAATTCGACCTGAACCAATGGAACGAAGAGTACTGGCGGCGCTTCCAAAACATGCTCAAGTGGACCGCGGAGCGGAAGATTTTCGTGCAGATCGAAGTGTGGGACCGCTTCGACTATGCGGAAGGGCACTGGGAAATCAGTCCCTGGAACCCCGGAATATTTTCGATTTTCGATCTCCGGTTGGCAATTGAAAATCGTAAACCGAAAATCCGAAATCGAAAATCTCACCAGGGCGCGGTTCCACCGTCCGGACGCCGGCAACGGGCTGAACGACCTGGCCAGGGCCAGCATCCGAGCGGCGCGTACTCTGGAAAGTCATATCAAGTTCTGGGAGATCACGCCGCACATGGAACTGCTCTCGGACCGCGCGCCCAACGAGGCCTACCTGGCAGCGAAGCCGGGAGAATGCTATGCGCTCTATTTTACCAACGGCGGATCCGTGGGACTCGATTTGTCTAGCGCCCCCGGCGCCTTCAACATCACCTGGATTAGCATTTCGATGGGCCGCATCGTTGAGTCGTCGGAAAAGGGTGGTTACCGCCTGATGGACAAGACGATCGAAGGTGGCCGGGTCGCGACGCTGCAAGCCCCGTACAAAGGCGGCTGGGTCGCGGCAATCGTGAAGGACTGAACGCCTGCCATGAAAACACCGATTTCGATCTGGATAGGGGTGTGCATGGGGCTCTCTGCCGTCGGGGGGACAGCAAGGACACAGTCCGCCGCCGAAGGCTTTGGCGCCAATGCGGTCGGTGGCGCTGCAGGCCGGGTGATTGCGGTGAGCAACTTGAACGATAACGGCGCAGGGTCTCTTCGCCAAGCGCTCTCTGCTCAGGGCCCACGCATCATCCGCATCATGGCATCCATTTTCGCGGCAACTGCAAGGATTCACCCGCCGCGGCGGGCAAGTCGTCCGCCATCTTCGCATCCGCGTCACCACGGGCGGCAGTTCGGGCGATTGCCTGCTGTTTTGGGGTACGGACGGCGGGACCGTCGAGCGGGTGCTCGTGGAACACTGCTCCCTCATGGGCGCCACCGACTAAAACGTCAACACCTGGGGCCAGGTCCGGGACGTCACCTTTCAGTGGACGATCATCGCCGAGGGGCGGCCGCCCCACAGCATGGGCTGGCTCTCGGGCGTCGGCTCCGACCGCATCACCATTCATCACTGCCTCTTCGCCCACAACGCGGACCGCAGTCCCAGGCTGGCGGGCGGGCTCTATGACGTGGTCAACAACGTGATTTACAACTGGAGCCACCACAACGCTGCGAAGATCGGCGAGGGCGCCCGCGTGAACTTCGTCAACAATGCGTTCATCCCGGGGCCGCAATCCACGGCGACACAGGCCTGCATCCTGCCGGAAGACCCCGATAAGGGCACCAAGATATACCTCGCCGGCAACGTTGGCCCGTTCACGCCCACCGGGGCCGAGGACCAGTGGCTCAATGTGACATACTACCAGCGGCTGGAGGGCAAATGGATCGAGCACCGTCCGGCCCCGGAAGACTTCCGAGCCGACAAACCCTTCCCTGTAAAATGAGAACTCAAAGCGGTCCCTTTCATCTCGTGAGCTGTGGTCGGGTCGCTTGGATTCTGGCGGCGCTGCTGGTGTCTTCTGGGCATGTGGCCGGGCAGACGAGTTGCTTTTACGTGGCGCCCGATGGGAATGATGCCTGGTCCGGCCGGAGGCCTGCGCCCGGCGCAGAACGCACGGATGGCCCATTCGCCACGCCGCAGCGCGCCCGAGCCGCCGTCCGCGAACTGAAGCGCCGCCAGGGAGGCGTCCTAAACCAGCCGGTGACGGTGCTGCTCCGTGGAGGCGTCTACCACTTGGCCGAGCCGCTGCGCCTGAACGCCGAGGATGTGGGCACAGAGCAATCCCCGGTCATCTATGCTGCGTATGGTGATGAGAAGCCGGTGATCAGCGGGGGACGGCCCATCCGAGGGTTCAAGCCGGTCGAGTTGGATGGCAAGACTGTCCGGGCGGCGAACCTGCCGGAGGTGCGGGAAGGCAAATGGTTCTTTCACCAGCTTTGGGTCAATGGCCGGCGAAGTCCGCGGGCTCGCCACCCAAGGCAGGGATACGTGAGAGTGGCCGCGGTCCCCGAGACACCCGACCGGTGGCAGGAGGGCGGAAACAGGTTTCGCTTCCATGAGGATGATCTGGGCGCCTGGGCCGTGGGCGGGGACACGGAAGTGGTGGTGATGAGCCGCTGGGTGGAATCCCGCCTGCCTGTCGAGCGTGTGGATGAACGTGAGCGCACGGTCCATTTTGGCAAGCGGTCGGTATTCCGCCTGGACCCGGGCGATCTCTATTACGTAGAGCACGCCCGCAGGCTGCTGGGGGCCCCCGGCGAATGGTACCTCGACCGGAAGGCGGGCATCCTCTACCTCGTGCCGCCGCCCGGCGCGACGCCGGAGACGGTGGAGGTCGTTGCCCCTGTGCTGCAGGATGTTCTGTGCATCGAGAGCGAACCGGCACAGGGGCAGTGGGTGGAGCACGTGACTTTCCGAGGGATCACCTTCTCGCACACGGAGTGGTACTTCCCCCCGGGCTCGAACATTGTGGGTCTGCGACCGGAAAAGACCACCGACGAGCCGTATTTGCGTGCGGATGTGGGCGGCTGCCCCGAGGCGGCCGCGCGGGTCCCTGCGGCCGTCGTCGTCTCCGGTGCCCGCCGGGTGGCCTTCGAGGGGTGTGCCTTCGCCCACGTGGGGGGCTACGGAGTGGCGCTGGAGCGGGGCTGCCGGCACAACCGCATTATCCGCTGCGAGATGACCGACCTGGGCGCAGGTGGCGTAAAGATCGGCGAGACGTATCTCCGCGAGACGGTCGCCGAACAGACCTTCGGCAACGAAGTCGCCGACTGTCGCATCCACCTCGGCGGAGGGGTCTTTCACAGTGCCGTCGGCATTTGGATAGGCCAGAGCTATGACAACCGTCTGGCGCACAACCTCATTCATAACTTCTACTACTCGGCGATTTCCATCGGCTGGACTTGGGGCTACGGTAAGACGCTGGCCCGGGGCAATGTCGTCGAATACAACCACATCCATCACCTCGGTACACTCTCCAACGGTGACGGCCCGATCCTCAACGACATGGGCGGGGTCTATACCGTCGGCATCCAGCCCGGCACCGCGATCCGGCACAACTTCTTTCACGACATCGCCGGACGCAGGTATGGCGGCTGGGGCGTTTACCTGGACGAAGGGAGCAGCAACATCCTGGTCGAGAACAACCTGGTGACCCGCACCACGCACGGCGGCTTCCACCAGCACTTCGGACGCGACAACCTTATTCGCAACAACATCTTCGCCTTTGGGCGCCACGTCCAGCTCCAGCGCACCCGCGCCGAGGCGCACCGGAGTCTCACTTTCGAGCGCAATATTGTCTACTGGTCCCAAGGCAGCCTCTTTGGCAGACCCATGGGAGACTTTCGGTTCTCCTTCGACCGCAACCTCTACTGGAACACCACCGCCGATCCCATCAGCTTCGACGGCCTGTCCGTCGAGCAATGGCAGGCCAAGGGCATTGACCGCCACTCCCAGATCGCCGACCCGCTCTTTGTCGCTGTATGGAGAATGAAATGAATGCCCGAATTCATCTGTTGACGTTTTCGAGGAAGGCGTCTATTTTGGCGGCCTGTACGTCGAGGGACCGAAGGATATGGACTTCTCACAGCACCCGCTCATAATCCGCGCCGCCGAGGGAGCGCAAGTCGTATTCGACGGCTCCCGGCCGGTGGAGCGGTTTCAGCCGCACGAGGAGTTGCCCGGGGTGTTCTGGATCGACTACACGAGCGGCGGCGCCGAATATCCCAAGCTCTGGGAGCCGCACACGCGGATGCGATACCGCCTTGTGGCCGACCATCAGACGGTCGCACGGTTTCCCGCGACCTACACCGTCGAGGGCAAGCGCCTGCTGTTCCACACCAGCGACGGGCAGGCGCCGGACAGCGGTGGTCTGCTCATGGGTGCCCATGACTTCGTCACTGGCAACGACAATGTGGTGCGCCGCTGTACGGCCGAGGACGTGGGCGGCGGCGTCTATGTCGGAGGCCGCAATGCGGTAGTCTAAGACTGCCGGCTGTACAAACGACGGGATTCCTTCATGGTGCCCATGTACGCCCAGGACGACACGGGCATCCAGTACTACAGTCCGGCGTGGGGCGGCGTTATCCGCGGCAACCTGTGCGAAGGCTTCGGAATGGGCGTGTTCCTCAAGGCCGGCAACGCGCCCTATGCCGTGGAGCACAACACGCTGGTGGGCCTGGGACAGGGGCTGGGATTTGGCTCGACGACTTGGCACCCGCAGCAACGCTTCCGCTTCAATATCATCACGGATTGCGACCGACAAGTCGAAGTGTATGTGGAGAAGAAAGAAGGTGAGTCGTACGACATTGATTACAACTGCTACTGGTCTGCCTCACGGAGCGATCTCAAGCCCGTCGGCCCGAACGACATCGTGGCCGATCCCAAGTTCGTCTGGCCGCAGTGGAGGGATTACCGACTGGCCAACGACAGCCCCTGCCTGAAGTTGGCCAGAGAGGCGGGACCGTGCGGAGCATTTGACGCCGTTGGTGACGCCGACCTCGATCTCGGTCCGCCCCGACAGTGGCACGTCAGCGAGAAGGGGCGAGACGGAGCCAAGGGCTCGCAAGAACGGCCCGTGCGCACGATTCAGTTCGCCGTGGACGGCGCCCGGCCCGGCGACACCATTCTGATTCACTCCTGGCTCTATCCCGAACCGGTGCGGATTACTCGCGGCGGGACCCGGGAACAACCCATCGTCATTCGCGCCACCCAGCGGTGGCAGGCCATCCTCGATTCCAACCGCGAAGCGTCCGTGGCGATTCGGATCGAAAACGCGCCGTTCATCGAGATCCACGACCTGGAGATCCGCTGGTATGGGAGCGTCGGCATCCGTATCGAGCGATCCCCGCATGTGACAGTAACCGGCTGCCGCATCTGGAACGCGCATTGGTATGGGACCTGGCCCACCGGCACCGCGGTGCGGGCGGCGCATTGTCCGGGATTCGTCGGCCGGCACAACGTCTTCTTCCAGCAGGAGCACGGCTTTTGGTTCTATCACAGCCCCCGCGCCACACTCCTGCA
>CAZPJZ010000045.1:0-10981 GCA_964586995.1 uncultured Pirellulales bacterium
GGCGGGGCCTGTGGCACTCGACCATGGCCGGCGGGGCCGCCAACATCTGGGGCAATCTGCTGGAGCCCCGGCCGGACGGCATGTCACACCCTTATCCGAACAGGCACCAGATCAAAACCTGGTCACGTTTCTGGAAAGACCGCTTCCACAAGGAGATGGTACGCGACAACCGTCTGACCGACGGCGTTTGCCTTAAGGTGCCCGGCAAACTGCTGGTCTTCTATAAAGAGGACACCGACGCTATCAAAATGAAGCTTGCCGAACTCCGAGGCGGAATCCGCGCGGTCGCCGTCGATACGAGGAAAAGCTACAAGGAAATTGAACCGGCCGGAATAAACGCCGGGCCCGACCAGGTCCTCAAAGCCCCGCACCGTTCCGACTGGGCCGTGGTGGTCCAGGCCGGCTCCGATGCGATATGATAAAGTCTCTCCGGCTCAGTTCAGGGCGGCCTATGATGCCGGGCGAAGGTTATACGGGAAATGTGGGATTATAACGATCATGCATTCATTTGGTGCAGGCACTCATCCCGGTGGTCCGGCAGGGATGATCAGCAAGACTGCATGTATCCGGGCCTCTGGCATATACTTGTCGTTCTGGTGTCTGGTAGTCTGGCAGCGGCAGTAGCCCTGTCTGGACCTCAGAAATCGGAAGAACCCGGCAGAACAGGAATCGCCAACAGCGGTGCCCTCGCCGGCCACCGCTACCGCGTACTCGTCTCGACGGACATCGGAGGAACAGATCCTGACGATTTTCAGTCGATGGTGCATCTCCTCGTTTATGCGGACTTATTCGATATTGAGGGGATCGTCTCGTCTCCCTACGGTCCTGGGCGGAAAGGGGACATTCTGAAAGTGATTGACTGCTACGAGCGTGATTACGAGAAGCTTCGGAGCTACTGCGACCGCTATCCAACGCCCGAGACGCTGCGCGCGATTACCAAGCAGGGCGAGACCGACGTCGCGCCTTACGCCGGCGCGCGACAGGCGACCGAAGGCTCGGACTGGATCGTGAAATGCGCGCGGCGCGATGACCCGCGACCGCTCCATGTCCTGATCTGGGGCGGTATTGAGGACCTCGCCCAGGCGCTGCACGACGCACCCGACATCCTGCCCAAGCTGCGGGTATACTGGATCGGCGGGCCGAACAAGAAATGGGGCCCCCATGCGTTTCAGTACATCGTGACGCACCATCCGAAATTGTGGATCATCGAGTCCAACTCTACGTATCGCGGTTGGTTCACGGGCGGCAATCAGTCGGGCCAATGGGGTAATAGGGCATTTGTTTCCCAGCATATTGCTGGCAAGGGTGCACTGGGCGATTTCTTTGTCAGCAAGAAGGCCGATATCAAGATGGGTGACACGCCATCGGTCGGCTGGTTGCTCAAGGGCACACCCGAAGATCCGTCGCAGCCCAGCTGGGGCGGGCGTTTCGTGCGGGCGTGGGAGCGCCCCTATGTTCGTCTCGATCGGCTCAGCACGAAGGACGATCGTATCGAGGTTTTCGGCATTCTCGATCTGGTGCTCCCGCTTGGTGACCACGTACCGGAAAAGCCGGAGGCCCATTTGATAGTTGAAAACCAGTCGCTCATTGGTCACGCACCCGGCGACGGTACGACGCGATTCCGTTTCTGCCCGAAAGCCGCAAAGGCCTACAATTTCACGATCCGCGGCAACATGCCTACGCTTGACGGCAAGACCGGCGGAATTACTAGCTTTGTTCCGCCGCCCGATATGGCCCGGCGACCATCCTCTAAGCTGCCTAACTGGTGGACAGACGATCCATCAGAGCATGTGGCGGAAGGAGACCACATGGGCGCCAAGACAGTCAACCGGTGGCGCGAGGAATTCCTTGGCCATTTCGCAAATCGTATGGATCGCTGCAAGAGTCCGATTTGCCCAGAAATATCTCAATGGCACCGATCCCAACACTTTTGTGGAGTACACCACATACGCTGAAGTAAGCATTTTATTTAACTCTTTGAAAGGCAGATCAATGAAGAGAATAAAACATTTTACCCTTCCGACGTCGGGTGTGCGAGGAGTGACCTGCTTTGCGGTGATTTTGCTAGGGACAGCTTGCTGGCTGACGACCGCAGCGGGTGCGGCGCCAATCGGTTGGGCGGCGGCCAAGGGCAATGGGGTGGCAAGCACAACCGGAGGGGGCGACGGCAAGGTCGTTACCGCGCGCACGGCCGACGAACTGGCGGATTACGCCTCACGTAAAGAACCGCTGACGATTCTGGTTAAGGGGACGCTGACGGGAAATGGAAAGCTCAGAATTGCGTCGGACAAGACATTACTGGGCGTGGGCTCCTCGGCGAAGATCAACAAAGCGGAGCTCAATATGAGTGGCGTGTCAAACATCATCATCCGCAACCTCTCAATCAGTGACGCGCGGGATGCGATCGCGCTGCGTAGGACGTATCACGTGTGGGTGGATCACTGCGACCTCTCGGCGTGCGAGGACGGGTTGCTGGACATCACGAACGAGTCGGACTACGTGACGGTGTCGTGGACGCGGTTCTCGAAACATCATAAGACGATGCTGATCAATAGCGGGACGAGCAAACCGGAGAACATCGGGAAGCTGAACACGACGATCCACCATTGCTGGTTCGATGGCTGCCACACACGCAACCCGCGCGCCGGGTATGGGAAGGTTCACGTGTTTAACTGCCTTTACAACGGCAACGATTATGGGATTGGACTGCACTCGCAAACGCAGGTGCTCGCCGAGCGCAACTTCTTCGACAAAGTAGAGAACCCCATCCAACAGATGTATAGGCAGGACCCCGAGAGCCCCCACCATGGGTTCTGCGGAGGAGTGGACAACATCTTTCGTGACTGCGAAGGGCAGCGCGCCATCGAGGGCACAACCTTCGCTCCGAGGGCCCACTATGGTTACGAGTTCGCGTTAAACGCCGCGGCGGACGTGCCGAAGATCGTCAAGGCGGGCGCCGGGCCGGCTGAGGCGTTCGGAAAGGTGACCCCGCTGCCGGTACCGGGCAATGGAGCCATCGCCGTGGACACACAACCGACGCTGCGTTGGACCCGTGCGCCGGAGGCGACAGGCTATAAGGTCGCCTTCGGCGAGACGGACCCGCCGAAGGCGGCGGGCGAGACGAGCCGGCAGACCTTCGAGCCGGGCCAACTCAAGCCGGGCAAGCAATATTACTGGCGTGTGGATCAGGTGACGCCGGAAGGCGTGGTGAAGGGCGAAACATGGCGGTTCCGGACCTTGTCAAAGAAATGACCCCGTCTCCAGGTGAGGTCGGGATTCGCCTCGACGGTGATGCATCCGCGTCAAAACCAAAATGTTAAACGATATCGTCGACAACCAGTTCGCCCACCTCAACGGCCGGGAGCGGCAAACTGGAGGACCAGAATTCGGACGACAGAACGATGGAGAAGACTGATGGATGAGATGCTAACGCAAGGCTTGACTACAACTCGACGCGATTTTCTCAAACTTGCCGGTCTCGGCGCGACAGCGCTGGCGGCACCGAGTTGGCCACCGGCCAAGGCGGCACCGGCAGGCGGCAAACCCAATATTCTGGTCATCCTTGCCGACGACCTGGGCTACGGCGATTTGTCTTGCTACGCGGCCAAGGACTTGCACACGCCGAATATTGACAACCTCGTGACATCCGGTATGCGGTTCGATAATTTCTACGCCAACTGTCCGGTTTGTTCACCCACCAGAGCCGCACTTTTGACCGGCCGATACCCGGACTTCGTCGGCGTGCCGGGCGTCATCCGCACGCACATAACCAGCAACTTCGGCTACCTGGACGCGCGAGCGACGCTTTTGCCAGCGGTACTTAGAAAAGCTGGCTACCACACCGCCATCGTCGGCAAATGGCACCTGGGCCTGGCCTCGCCCAACACGCCTAACGAGCGAGGCTTCGACCACTTCCAGGGCTTCCTGGGTGACATGATGGACGATTATTACACACACCGCCGGCACGGATTCAACTACATGAGGCTCAACGAAAAAGAAATCGACCCGCAAGGCCACGCCACGGACCTGTTCACCCAGTGGGCAATCGACTACATCAACGAGCGGGCAAAATCAACGCAGCCCTTCTTTTTGTATCTGGCTTACAACGCCCCGCACACGCCCATTCAGCCGCCCAAGGAATGGCTCGAGCGCGTGAAAAGCAGAGAGAAAAATATCTCCGACCAACGTGCGGCCCTGGCAGCGCTGATCGAGCACATGGACGCGGGCATCGGCAAAGTTCTAGCCGCACTGAAGGATGCGGGCCTGCGTGACAACACACTGTTGATTTTCACTTCGGACAACGGCGGCCAAATCGATGTCGGCGCAAATAACGGGCCGCTACTTGGCGGCAAGGGAGGCATGTTTGAAGGCGGCATCCGTGTGCCGACCTGCGTTGTCTGGCCGGGCAAAATCAAGCCCGGTTCACGTACCGACCGTGTGGCGCTTACGATGGATTTATACCCGACGATTTGCGAAGCTGCCGGCGTGAAAATCAGGCATGAAATTGATGGGCGGAGCATTCTGCCCACGCTGCGATTAGCCCCCGCACCCGTGGCGGGGGTTGCCTCTGAGGCGCGTACGCTTTTCTGGGTTCGGCGCGAAGGCGGCAACTTTGGCGGGCGAGCCTTTTATGCAGCCCGCTGCGGCGATTTTAAGCTGCTTCAGAACAGTCCTTTTGAGCCGCTTCAACTGTATAATCTGGCAGAAGACCCCAAAGAAGAGCAGCCATTGGATAGAAAGCATCCGATGTATCGCAAACTCTTCGACGCCCTGCGCGACCACATCATCCAAGCCGGCGCCGTGCCCTGGCAGAAATATCCGGTGGACCTGGGCAAGCAATATACACATTAGTTTAGCCGTCGCCGGTACGCCCGCCGAACGGGGCAGCCTCCTGCCGATCGATGTTGGATAAGCAATATTCAGCCCCACAATTTAAGGCAGAATTTATCTTGTGAGCCCGGAATTTTGCTTGACTTTGCCATGCCAGGCAGTATAATTGCGACATAATACCGGGGTGAGGAATATGCGACGGATTTTATTCATCTCGCTTATTTTGGCGTCAGGGTTCCCGCCCGCACCTGCTGTCCAGGTTCAGGAATCGCCCGACAGCCAGCAGGCCCGCAAGTTAGCTGAGCAGGTTCTCACCGGTAGAGAAGTCATCGTCCGCTTGTACCACGACCCCAAGAATAATCCCAAGGCGTTTGACCGGCTCGCGGTCAAGCTGGACAGCCTTTACGTAAAGACCGACGCCGTCAGGCTGGCTTTCGCTGCAAGCAAGACGGCAGATACCGTTGATGTGTCCTTCGAGCAACTGCTTGCCTCCGGCCAAGCTGCCAACACAAGCCTTGACCGCCTGGTGCAATCCACGCAGGCGATGGGTCCGGTCTTTGAGCAGATGGAAGAGTCGGTGGAGATCATCGAGCAGGCCACCGGGCGAAAGTTTGTCGAGCTCTCGGACTTGATAGACGGCTACGGGAGAGGGCGAGGTCGGGCAATAATACCTTCGACCTGGGTGCTGCCGGCTTCGATAGCTGAATCAGCAGGTACAGCCGGTTCGGCTGTTGCGCAGATGCTGGCGTCTTCACGGGGCGATGTCCCGCTGGACAGGATGCTCCAGGCCGGCAAGGCCTTCCAAACAACAGCTCCCACGATTGACCTATGGGCCAAGAACCTTAGACTGCGCTTGGCAAGTGTGGTTCGCTTCGCCGAGGCGGTAAAGACCAATCTCGACCCCAGCGCGGAAAATGCAGGGCAGGTTCAGGCTGCCATCGACCGTATCATACGGCTGGGGCAGGAATCCGCGCCAACTCTTGAGCAGATTGCCAAAGACGGGGAAAGTGTGCGCATGGCCGGACAGCCGATTGAATCGTCGGTTCGCGCAGTCGAGCGTGCTCTGGATAAAATGTTGGAGCAGAAAGCCCTTGTAGTCACCGGCGAGGACCAGACCGACGAGGCGGTGGCGGCGGTGGTCGGCGAATTCATCTATGCCCACGAGTATCGATTTGGGCCGGCGTTCTCGATTTGGCCCAGCAAACTTACTCCGCCGAGATACCCATGGTGCCTCTTCCAGGATGCCGACAAGCAGCCCATCGCCGACGCCCCTGTGGAGGTGTTCATCGGCCAGGGCTATCAATGGAACGAGGGTGTCTGGCTGTGGACAAGAAATGCGAAGCTGGATGAACAGGGACGCTTGAAAGCGCCCCGGCCCGGCTCGGGTGGATTCGATAAGTTCGTATTTATGGTTCACTATCCGGATTTTGGCGAGCTTCCAGTCGGGCCGCACGCGATGGAATTACCGAACCAGCCACACCTTATCTACAGCGTCCCCGTGCTGCCCAAAGACAAGTGGTGCGTTTTCAAGGATGCGCTTGGTAATCCTATGCCAAATGCCACGGTGGAAGTCTTCCAAGATGTAGGCTGGCGCAAGGAATCTCGCTGCATGGAAACAGCCACACTGGACGAAATGGGCCGGCTCAAACCGCCCCGGCTCGACCCAAGGCTGGAGTACTCCTGCTTCATTGTCTCGCATCCGGACTACGGCACCGCACTGGTTGAACCCAGGCGATTCGTTCGCACAGAAGGACCGCTGGCTGGTTGTACAGTCCCACTTGGTCGCATGGGCACCGATGCGGACCAGCGTTCCATCTGGGGCCGAGTCGAGGACGCCAACGGTACTGGCGTCAGCCAGGCCATTATCCGATGCCGAAGCCTGGATATACCGGGCGGCGGACACATATCGCTGCTTTCTCCACGTGAGAGTTTGAGGAGCATCACAGACGCGAATGGCTTGTTTGCTTTACTTGCGACCTGGGGAGCAAACGGTAGTAGCAGGCCAGCGCCACACGGTGCCAAGTATGCCATTGAAATCACCGCACCCAAAGAGCTTGGCTTGCAGGCGTACGAAGGGTCGCTGCAAGCTGGCCAAGAGACCATTATCACGCTGCAGCCTGCAGACCCGAACTACCTGCCTGCGCTTATTTTTTACGACGAGCTTGGCCCCGTCACCGAGCCTGAGATGTTGGGGCCGATACGCATAACAGTCAAGAAGCCGGATGGCAGCATCTGGAGCCCTCCCACTTACGACCACTGGCAGAACCTAATAAGAAGATTTGTGCCAGGCCGGTACTACGCAGAAGTAGATTGGAACGGCAAGCACTACGTATTTGAACCGGTAGATCTTACCGAGCAAAGGCCAGACACAGTCGTCTTCAAACCGCAGAAAATTATTTCGCCTACCGATATTCTTTTTCGGGGCCAAATCGTGCACGGCATAACCGGCCAGCCTATAGCCGGGGCGATCGTGCTAACGCCGCCATCACGTGATATGGCACAGCAGCGCGATCCCGAGGCGGAAGAGTTGCAGGACGTAGTACCACTGTACCCAGAAGTGTGCACGGATGAGGCTAAGTTAGCGCTTCTGACAGAGATCTTCGATGCGGCTGCCTCGAAATTTGCCGAAACAGACGAAAACGGATTGTACCAGATAGCTCTTGCCGCACCAAGTATCAGCACCACTGCAGAACTGGTCGCCATAAATAGAGATTTTCTGGGTGCCCGGCAACAACTCAGCTTCCTTGCGATAAACAGCCAAGCTGAAGCTCACCTGGCGAGCCGTCTGGAGTTTGCCCCTGACCAGACCGGCTGTGTGCAGGTGCCGCCGATGAAATTATTCCCGGCGGCAACCATCATTGTTGAACCGAATGTGCCCGTTGCTACCGACCCCCTAAAGCCTAAGGTTAGACTTAGGCTCGACTGGTTCAACTTTCCCGGCGATAGGCCCGAGTGGTTCGATACAATGGGTGATTATACCTATCCCAAGAAAAACCAGGGTGCGTACCTGTTTTATAAGATTCACCTGCGGCCGAATCGGGCAAACACAGTCTATGTAGCCGCAGGGCTGGAAATGAACATAGAGATTCGCCTGTTGGAACGGCCTGAGTCCGCGCCGATTATTATCCCCGGCGTTAAACTGGAGCAAGGCCAGATTGCCGATCTTGGCAAATGGGAATTTGGTCCCACCATCGAGGTGGCAGTAAGAGTAGTTGACCCGCGAGGAAAGCCCGTCGAAGGGGTCAACGTCAGACAAACCAAGGCCGGCATGTACTGGGGACAGCAAAAAATTACGAACCACCAAGGGCTGGCCACTTTCCGCGCGCCTTTGTATTCAGAAGGCGACTTCGTCGTCGGCTGTTATGGTGCATCTTTGCCCAGCTCTCTGACCGAAAGGACTCGTTATCAAGTGGGCGGTGAGGAGGACACCGGTAAGGAATTCACGCTGCAACTATCAGATGAAATCCTGCATGAGCTTTTTAAATAAGCCCGTGAGATCCGGCTGAATTTGTCAGGGTGAGGAATATGCGACACATTTCATTGATCTTATTCATCTCACTTATTTTGGCCTCGGCCTTTTCGGCCCCACTTTCTGCCCAGGCTCAACCACCGACCGATCTGCGGACGCTCAGTAGTCAAGCCTATAAGCTGGCTGAGGAACTTCTGGATGGAAGGCCGATTGTACTGCGAGTTTTTCGGGACTGGCGGAATAAACCAGAGGCGCTTGAGACAGTTAGCGTGCCGCTGAAGGGCCTTACGGTCGAACTGGATTCGCTTAAGGCCGCTTTAGGGCAAGACTGCGATTCGGCCTTTGTTGTGGCGCTTGGCGCCGATCAGACCGATAGGGCGGTGGCGGCGGTAATGGGCGATTATGTTTTCGGTCGAGACTACAGAGCCGGGCAAAAATTGAATATATGGCCTCCGCGGGAACGTGACCCGGGTCACAAATGGTGGACTTTCGTAGATGCTCTGGGCAGTCCGATTCCTCAGGCGAAGGTGGAGATACTCCTGCATAGTTGCGAGGGCGCGCCAGGGGCACGAGTCTCCGTTGGCAAGGGGCAGCTTGACGAACAAGGACGGCTCAGGCGTATTCATGAGACCGGCTACCCAATAAAGTTTATTTTCATTGTTTCACATCCGAATTACGGCACCGCGATAGTGGAGTACACCGGTCGCCCGTCGGCTGAGGATACCCCCAAAACGTATGTTATGCCGCTTGTTCCGAGGGACTCCAAGGCAGCTACCCGGTCAGTAGAGGGTTTTGTCGTGGATAGCCAGGGCAAACCTGTCGAGGGTGCACGAGTTACTTCTTATGGTCTGCGTGGGGCCAGCGGTGGCTGGCCGGGCGTCAGAGGCCCATTTTATGGCCGGGCCATAACCGATAAAGACGGATGGTTCGCCATATATAGTTCGCTGGACAACGGTGGTCAGCCGTACGGCGAACTGATCCCTGCGACATCAGAATACATGCTATCTGTCGAGCCGCCCAAAGTCCTGAATCTGCGCACATGTGAAAGACAACTCTGCATTGCGGGCACGCAGGTGACGATAGTCCTGACCGCTATGGAGGCCGGCGAGTACTTTCACACTTTTGCATTTGAGGATGCCAATGGGCTGATTACCGACCCCGTAGAACTCAATGAAATTACCATAACGCTCTTCCGCGACAACAGAGAGTGGATGAGCCTAAAGTACGACCAGTGGAGCCAGGGAGCTACCCTGCTGACCGGAAACTTACGGGCAAGTACCACACGGGCGCGTGACGGTTTAACTTTCGAGCCGATAGAACTGACCCCTGATAGCCCGGAGAATCTGGTTTTTAGAGCTCGCTCGCCGATCATCTACCGCGGCAAGGTGGTCAATGGCGAAACAGGTGAGCCGATGCCAGGTGTTCTCGTTTTGGCGGACCATAGCTACCTCAGCAAAGACCCTTCCACCCTCAAGCCGAATGATTGGAACCTGCTTCAAGCGCAGGCAGCGGAGGCCAGCAAACGCCCGCCAGATAGAGCATTCTACGAGGGACTCGATAAAGTAAAGCTGACCGACGCGACCGGCTCCTATGAGATTGTCTTTATCTTTAGGCTGGGTTTCGACACAGGGCTCTGGAACTTCGGGGCTCTGGAGAAAGGCTACACGACGGGGCGCGCAAGCATCGGCCGTCTTAAGCCGAATGCTGAGGGAGTCGTTGAGGTCCCGACAATAAAGTTGTTCCCCCCGACGACGGCACCCCCATATCTCCCAGAGTTTGTTTTTGAAGATGAGAGCGGCCCGGTGAGCGATCCGGAACTCCTAAAGAAGACCTACTTCTCGGTCAAGACGGCCGAAGGACACACCTTGACTTCTCCTCCAGGCTCATTTGTAGACGGCAAGAAACAAGTGTTCCGGCCCGGCATATACAGCGCCACCGCCCGCTGGGAAGATAAATACTACATCTTTGAGCCGGTCGACCTGACCGAAGCTCGGCCGCCGGTAGTCACTTTCAAGCCCAAGCAGATCATTGGCGGCCAAATCACATTCCGCGGCCGAGTTGTTAGCGGCATTACCGGCGCACCAATTCCCGGCGCTGTGGTAATGTACAACTCCGACGGCCACGATGCCTCTGAGCTTGACGGCGAGCAGTGGCAGGCTATTCACGCACTTGGCCAGCAGTTTGACCCTGATGATTCGGCTCTCGTGCCACTGAGGCACATATTCAGGTTCGCACAGATAGCCCGTGTCGACGCGGGTGGCTGGTTCCAAATCACCGTTCCGCGCGCCTCGCGGCCCGCGCCCAGGCGTGACACGCTCGCGGCAATAGAGAAGGACTATCTCGCTGCCGAACAGCAGCTTGACTGCTTGGCACCCGCAGATGAGACAAAGGGTGAATCCGTAGGGTCTGACGCTTCTGTGTCCGTTCTAAGCGAATTTGTGGATGTTCCACCGATGAAGCTGTTCCCCGCCGGCACGATACTGGTTGAACCAAACCTGCCCGACTCCGGGTTCGGCGGTAGACAAAACAAGCACATTAGGTTGCACTGGTGGCCATCACGAGACGATGAAACACCATGGTTGCAAGCGTTGTGGGGCGGTCCGGGCGAGCCGGACGGTGCCCACGCATTGTACAAATACGAGTTGCAACCCAATCAACTTCAGAGTGCTTATATTCTTGCCG
>CAZPJZ010000046.1:0-10968 GCA_964586995.1 uncultured Pirellulales bacterium
AAAAAGCGTATAGTCAAGGCTCTGCGTCTGCCAAAGACGGCCGCCAAATCGGCTCCTGAATATAGTATCCTGCGCAATTGGCGTTCGCGCGGGTATCCCAAGCGATATTGGACAACCTACGTGGTAGAGACCGAGCCGGGTATCTTTGCGATTGTGTACCGTCTTTCCGATGAGCAACTGATGTCACGCCCACGTGCAGGCAACAAGCGGGCTATCCTGTATGTCGCGCATCAGTCCAGCGACATGGAGCTGCGCCAGGAACCACTGGTCACGGAATTGCTCAAAGCCGAGCCAAATTCAGCATTCTATACGTGTGACGTGCGGGGCATCGGCGAATCGCAGCCCAACACGTGCAATCAAGACTCGTTTCTGGATCCTTACGGCAGTGATTACTTCTACGCAATCCACTCCATCATGCTCGACAGGCCTTACGTGGGGCAGAAAACGCATGACGTCCTGCGCGTAGTAGATTGGCTCAGAAGCGTCGGCCATGACGAGGTCCACGTAGTTGGCAAGGGCTCCGGTGCGCTGCCGGCGACGTTCGCGGCCGTTTTATCCGACCAGGTAAAGCAAGTGACACTGAAGAATGCCCTGACGTCTTATTCTGACATCGCCGAGTCGGAAACGTACGCCTGGCCGCTCTCGACACTTCTGCCCAATGTCCTGCAGTCGTTCGATTTGCCTGACTGCTATCGCGTTCTGCAGAAAAAGGACCTGCGGCAGATCGATCCGTGGACAGCCACAGCGGGCCGGGGTTCGGCACGATGAATTCTGACTGCAAGGTCGAGATACGGAGACAATCTACAATGGCAAAGGTTGCGTTGGTTTTCACACTGTTTCTCATTTTTTGTGCCGGCTCGAATCCATACACGCCTACTTCCGGATACGCCATCCAGGAAGTCGAAGGCTGGAAGGTGCTCGTCAACAAAGAGCTGTCGTCCGAACACCCTGAGCTGGCCAAAGATGTACTAAGGCTGCTGAAATACCAACTGTACCAGATTACCCGGGTGGTACCGGAGGCGGCGCTGACGGAACTAAGGGCTGTACCGATCTGGGTGGAGTACAAGGCTCCGCGGCATCCGTGCATGTGCTACCATCCCAGCGAGCAGTGGCTGCGCAGTCATGGTTTCAACCCCGAAAAGAAACAGAGCGTCGAAATAGCTAATGCCCAGAATTTTCTCAGGTGGACCCTGGACCAACCCTGGATGGTCCTGCACGAGCTGGCGCACTCCTACCATCATCGCGTCCTGAGCTACGAGAATGTGGAGATACGCCAGGCTTACCAGCAAGCCGTAGAGAGCAAACAATACGAGTCGGTTCTACATATCTCCGGACGTTCCAGACGCGCATACGTGCTGAACAACGACCAGGAATATTTCGCCGAGTGCACGGAGGCTTTTTTCGGGACAAACGATTTCTACCCGTTTGTGCGCGCCGAGCTGCAGCAGCACGACCCACACATGTTCCAACTGCTAAAAAAGCTTTGGAAAGTTGGTGTACTTACGCCGTCAAATACCATAAAATAAGCCTGTAGCTTTACAGGCTGACACGATATAAGGAGTACTATCATGTGGGGTAAATTGAGCCACGCGACAATTCTCGGATGCGTGTTGTGCATCGTATGTGCCGCAGCGGGCAAAAACGCGGCCCCCGCTTCTGCGGGAGTGACTCTCGACAATGATCCAAATCTTGTCGGCTGGTGGAAGTTCGATGAAGTTTCCGGCCAAACCGCTGCCGACTCTTCAAAGCACGGCTGCAAGGGCACGCTCAAAGGTGGCCTGTCCTTTGACAAGGATTCGGCGTCGGGCCGCACGGGCAAAGCACTGACGCTCGACGGTGGTGACGACTACGTAGAGATAACCGGGTACAAAGGCATTGCCGGCACGCGGCCTCGAACCGTGGCGGCCTGGCTCAAAACGACAACAGACCGGGGACAGATCATCTCCTGGGGTGCCGATGACTACGGCAAAATGTGGACGTTCGGCTTCATCAGAGGACGTATCGGCGTCACGCCCCGCGGTGGTTATCTCTACATCAACGATGCGGTCCACGACAACAAGTGGCATCACCTGGCAGCAGTAGTGCAAAAAGCAGATGCGCCGAATCTGCATGATGACGTCAGGCTCTACAAAGATGGCGCTCTGGCGGAAATCCACGACATCGGACTTTTGGACCTGTGGCCCATCGACACCGGCAGTGAGTTTGACGTCACAATCGGCAGGCGATTCAACGGCATTATCGACGATGTTCGTGTCTATGACCGTGCCCTGTCCGATGACGAGATAAAGGTGCTATTTGCGTTGCAGAGTGAGTGAAAGGAGAAAAGCGATGGATAATATTAAGGTCAGTAGACGGCGATTTATCCGCGATACGGCGATGACGGCGGCAGGCGCGGTGGTGGGCTTAGCAGCCGTTCGCCCGGTGCTTGGAGCCGCTCGCACTAACGCCGTCGACACGTCCAAGCCTGCCCCGAGCAGAGTCGAGGGGATTCTCAATTACAACCCGGACATGGAATACCGACGGCTGGGCAAGACCGGCCTGATGGTCTCGGCGGTATGCCTGGGCGGTCATTCGCGAAGCAACCAATCGGACCGCACCGAGATTGTCAGCCGGTGCATCGACGCCGGCATCAATTACATCGACGCCTGCTGGGACAACGAAGTGAAACGCGACGCCAGAGCGCTCAAGGGGCGCCGCCAGAGGATGTATCTTGCCCTGTCGCACGGCGCCAAGGAAGTGCGCTACGAGGATTTCCGGACCGCCAAGAAACTGCTGGGTTCGCTCGATGAATTGTTGCGCGATTCGCAGCAGGATTACACCGACCTGTGGCGGATCACCTGTTATGAACCTGGCGGCAGACACACGTTTGACACCTCTTGCGAGATTGTCGAGGCCTTAGAGACGGCCAAGAAGCAGGGCAAAGCTCGATTTATCGGGTTTTCCTCACACGACCGCCGTTGGATCAAGTTTATGATCGAGTATTTCCCGCAAATTGATGTCGTTTGCTTTCCTTTTACTACCATGACTAAGGCTGCTCCCAAAGACAGTCTCTTCGAGGCGTTGAAAAAGTGTGATGTCGGCGCATTCGGCATTAAGCCTTTTGCCGCCGCCTCGCTATTTACGGGCGACCGAGAAGAAGACGACCGCCGGGCACGCCTGGCCATCCGATACATACTACACAGCAACACCGTCATACCCATACCCGGCATGAACAGCATTAACGAGGTCGATAATGCGGTCAAGGCCGTAATGGAACGCCGCCAGCTCGATTTGAAAGAAAGAGCCGAACTGGAGAACGCCGGCAGACAGACGTGGGCTAAATTACCGACCCACTATCAGTGGCTGCGGAACTGGGAATACGTCTGACAATGAAGGCAAAACAGCATTCTTGGGCGATTGACGCCATATCGAAAACTTTGATGCTGAGCGCCTTTCTTGCTCTTGGTTTATCCAACAAGACAGAGGCTGAGCCAGAATCAAAGGCGCAGACACCTGCCAACCGGCCATACGCGTATCTTTTTCCTGCCGCATTTGATACATTGGTTGAGCACCTGCAACGAGAGAATATCCAGGTCGATGAATTGCGCGAAGACATCGACCTGGATGTGGAAGTTTATCGAGTTGAGAGAATCGTCCCTCAGAGAGAACAGCCTAAAAAGCGCCGGTTCATCAATCTGGAAACGACATGCAGGCGTGAGACTCAACGTATCCAAGCCGGCACAATCCTGGTCAAAACCGCTCAAGACGCCGGCGATAAACTACAGAAACTACTTGAGGCAGGCTCAAAAAAACGCTCCGAAATTCGCAAGTTTCTTGGGGCCCTGAAAAAGAGGCGAGATTATCCCATTTTCAAATTGGATTCATACGTGCCGCTCACACACGGCCGCGTAAGACCTTTACCGGAAAAGCGCGAGTTGAATAAGCCTATTACGTTTGAAACAATTTACGACCCAGAAAGAAAGGTAAATTTCAACGGCTCGCCTGTTTCAGGCCTGACCTGGCTGGAAGACGGAGAGCATTATTTACAGGCCAGAGACGACAGGCTTTATAAAGTGCACGCCACCAGTGGACGCTCGAGTCTATTTATCGACCCGAACGCGCTGGCCGAAGGGCTCAGCGGCCTACCAACGATAAATGAAAAAACGGCGAGGTCTTTATCAAGAAAAACGTGGTTTAGGATGAGCCCTGACCGCAAAGCTATTCTGATTGACTATGAAAACGACTTGTATTACTGCACCATAGACGGCAAGACTGCGGCACGATTGACAAGCACTCCGGGCGAGGAAAAATACAGCAGCTTTGACCCGGTCGGAAAATTTGTTGCATTTATCCGTGACAAAAATCTGTACGTGGTTGACGTTGCCACACGGACCGAGCGGGCATTGACCTGCGACGGCGGCGGCCCCGTCTCCAATGGGGAGGCGGACTGGGTATATTATGAGGAAGTGTACTCTCAGTGGCGTCTTTTTTGGTGGAGTCCGGATTCATCGTCAATTGCATTTATGCAGGTTGACGATACACCGGTAAATGAATTCACCGTTGTAAACAACGTGGAGAAAAGGCAGAACGTGGAGGTGACGCCCTATCCGCGAGCCGGTGAGCCAAATCCCAAAGTCAAACTCGGCCTGGTATCTGTAGCGGGCGGGCCGGTCAAATGGATCGATTTCGATGACTATCTTGAAGGCACATATTTGATCACTCATGTCGGCTGGATGCCGGACAGCGAAAAGGTATATTTCTGCGTGCAAGACCGGGCTCAAACCTGGCTGGATTTTAATACCGCCTCAAAACGAGCAGGTAAGGCGGATCGGCTTTTCCGCGAGACCACCGGCGCATGGGTCGATCCACCGGACGGTCCGAGATTTTTGGCGGACGGGTCTTTCCTGCTGCTTAGCGAACGAACGGGCTGGAAGCATCTCTACCTGTATGACAAAACCGGTCAATTAAAGCACGCCGTGACCACTGGCCAGTGGGAAGCCAGAGACCCGCATCACGTTGACGAAAAAAATGGCTGGGTCTATTTATCCGGAACGCGCGACTCACACATTGCGGAGAATCTCTATCGTGCAAAAATAGATGGCAGCAAAATTGAGCGGCTGACGAATTTGCCCGGCGATCATCAAGTGAACGTAAGCCCAAACGGCAAATATTTTATTGATACCTGGAGCAACAGTTCCACGCCGGTGAAAGTGGCTCTATACGGCACTGACGGCAAACAGATGCGAATGCTGGACACCAATCCCGTTTACCAGAGGGAGGAATATCGGTTCGGCACATACGAGCAATTCCAAATCCAGATGTCCGATGGTTTCTTGTTGGAGGCAAGTCTAATCAAACCACCGGACTTCGATAGCAGTAAGAAATATCCCGTCTGGTTCATGACGTATGGCGGGCCACACGCGCCCACGATTCGTGACGCATGGCGTGGCGGACAAGGCCGAGACAATATGCTGGCCCAGATGGGTATGCTTGTGTTCCGCTGCGACCCCCGCAGCGCCAGCGGTAAAGGCGCCTGCTCGGCATGGTGCGCATATAAGCAACTCGGCGTGCAGGAGCTCAAAGATATTGAAGAGGCCATCAAATGGCTCAAAGCCCAACCCTACGTTGACGGCGATCGAGTAGGAATGAGCGGGCACAGCTATGGCGGATTCCTGACAGCATACGCCTTGACGCACAGTAAATCATTTGCCGGCGGCATTGCCGGAGCACCTGTCACCGACTGGCACCTGTACGACACCATCTATACTGAGCGGTACATGGACACGCCGCAGAATAATCCAGAGGGCTATGAAAAGACCTCCGTAATAAAAGCTGCCGGCAACCTGCACGGCAAACTTCTAATCATACATGGGGCAATCGATGACAACGTGCATCCGGAGAACACGTTCAAGCTCATAGACGCCCTGCAGCAAGCTGACAAGGAATTCGAACTTATGATTTATCCAAAATCGCGGCACGGCATTGGCGGAATGCATTACAATCGTTTAGTGGTGAACTTCATTAAGACTGTTCTGGAATTAGGTGATTAGAAGTGTGCCGGTCAACAACAGCGAGACTCTGCCTGCTGATCGTTATTCTGGTAGTCACGGGCGTCGCTGCAACGAGCTGCGAGCAAACAGAGCCTAAGCAGAAACCGCAGACACACATAGAACCCAAGATCGGTGGGCAATTGACGGCGAACGGCAACGCACCGCTGCTGCTGGATGACGAGCCTTTATTGCTTCTTGATAATGGCATTGATGCCGACCGGTCGGCTGCCCCTATGGCGGACAACAGCCGCTGCTTCGTTTGCCACATTAACTACGTGCAAGAGGCCCTGGCCGTCAGTCATGCCCGGGCCAACATCGGGTGCAAAGACTGCCACGGGGAAAGTGACGCACATATCGCGGACGAATCCTGGGCCTCAGGCGGCAACGGCACGCCGCCCGATGTTATGTATCCGCGGACGAGGATTAACTCGGCCTGCATGGCCTGTCACCCCAAAGACAAAATCAACACGGAACAGCACAAGCTGCTTTTTGTGAGCACGGCTGAGACAAAAACATGCACGGATTGTCATGGCAGCCATCGTCTTACCCGCCGCACGTGCAAATGGAAATAAGTTCTTTGCAGTCACCGATAAAGCTTACCTCGCCGTAATGCTGCGTTCGAGCCTTTAGGTCGGGTGGTCTATCATCGGGCTTGCCTTGGCGGAAAGACTATCCGCTAAATGCCGAACGCCCTACCGAGAAACCTGGCCAGAGCAGGCGTCGCAAATAAGTTACGTATTGGTCTGCCGACCATCAGGTTCCACAGAGACCTTGCTCATGGGCCACTATCCGGCGGTGCTTCTCCCAGGCCGTTGACAAACAAGTTCATGGCCTCGGGGCATCCGTACATGATAGTGGAGTAGGTCTTTCCAAGCCCCGGACGAGCGGTGGGAGCAACCAGCAGACGCTTGAACTTGGCATCCCAGGCTTTTCGCAGAATCCGCAGGTGCTCACGGTCACCAGTCAGCTTGACGCTGTTGACCAGGGCGGCGATGGTGACACCCGTCTGGCTAATGGGACCCGTAGCGGGACAGGAAGTATAGCGCCAGTCACTGTACTGTTCCATCCACGTATCGTTGTTGAGATGGGTGACACCACGTTTAACCGGTTCGAGGACGCGCTTGTCGCCTGAGAGCCGGTGGTACCGGCACAGACCGTTGATCCTGATGGAGCCAATGAATCCGGCTTCTCCGACGTGTTTAGTCTGGCAGTCGCAGTGTCCCGACGGCAGTTTCCAAAGCCAGCCACCGCAATGCGTATCCTGCGCCGAAAGAGCATCATCAGCCAGCAGCTTCATAGCATCCAGAAATCGTTTGTCATTGAAGTCGAGCTCATAAGCGCCCGCGATGGCGAGCATTGTCCAGCCGTTGGCGCGGCCCACGTGCGAACCCGTTCTGAAGTCGAATTTTCTGTCCTCGACCAGTCGGACAAGATTTTCCGCAATCTTTTCCACGGTCTCCTTCATCCACGGATCGCCCGTGAGAAAGTAATTGTAAACCATGCCCTGAGTCCAGATATGGCCCAGATTATACGGGTCCAGACACAGATAGGGACGTGCGCTATTGCCAGTTCCAAAGGAAACATACAGTTCACGGATTTTCTCAACGCTGTAAAAGCCGCTGACATGGCCGACACAATGCTGATGTACCATGCCGGGCCGAACGGGATAGGCAGGATGGCCACCCAGGTCCTGCTCGAAGTGCTTCTTCAGATCATCGTTGACAAACTGGACCACATCCACCTCGCTGGTGTGACGAGCGGCCACGTTGCCGACATGGAAATACTTGGGATCGCCTGTGCGGGCGAACTGGATCAAAATATGTTCTGGGGTGTCGTATTCGTGATTACCCCAATTGCACTGTCGCTCGCCGAACCAATCGCCCCAGTTCATTTGCCCGTAGTCGCGCTGCACCTCGATGGAGCGGCAATAGGCATTGTCAAAGAGATTCTCCGCCCAGGCGTCGTACTGCTCCATACCCGGGCTGCCCGCCGGCGCGATATATCCCCAGACACCGGTGGCAATAGCCTGGGCCGGGTCGGCCGCCGGTACCAAAGGCGCATTCGCAGCCTTTGCCAGCGATTCACCATCACCCGGTAGGTCCAGCCAGATTTCCCAGCGGGGCGTCTGCCCTGTTCTGAGGCGGTAGCAATTGTCCTGGAACCAATACTGATATTTATACCAGGGCTCCATGTGGGCAAAGGTCCCCGGCTCGAATCTTGGCAACAAGCCGACTTTGATCCCTTCCTTGCCGACTTCCAGGCTTTTGGGCCATTGCTGCCAGAAGTCCTTGACGGCAATCGCAAGACCGCCTTTGCTGTCGCTAATCTGAGCCCAACCCGGGGCTTTGGAGCCTCGTCCCTCCGCTCCTTCGAGCCGATAGTTCTGGTCATCAATCTGGAATAGCCGCACCTTCGACATTGGCCCTGCTTTCCAGCCAGGTAAGCCGCCTATAGTGGCGGTCCAGTTGTCCTCAACAGCAGTGAATTCAAGATTCAACTCGCAAATGTGTTGAAACAGCCCTTCTTTTGCATCTATCAGGATTTGCGGCTCAAGACGAACGCAAGTCAGACCGGCATACGCAGATGCACGCATACGAAAGCCAAAAGCACGTTTGCCGCTCGCGGTGCGTAATGCGCCAGCCAGAACTAAGGTTGAACGCATATCGCCTTCGGTATCAGCGGTGACCGATTCGACGATGCCCTTGAATCCTTGTCCTTGGCTGTCGGTCATGGTAAGTCTGACATCAAAGCGATCTGCAATGCGCAAAAGGGCGCTCTCGGTCGGCGCGATAAGGACTTCTCCCGAGATTAGAGAAGGATTTTCGCGATCCCGGATTCGGACTGGAGCACGGTGCGGGACAGGGTCGCTGCTGTCGCCCCAGCAGAGTCTGAAACGTTCTGCTCGATTGGCGGTTGGCCGGGCCTGAAAATCAAGAAGCAGCCAGCGAATACTATCATCTTTCCACCGAGCCAGTACGGTTGTCTGACAAGGAACCGGCTCGGCATTCGAGTCATACAGAACAAAGCGTGTCCCTTTGGGAGCTGCCGCCGGGCCTATCGGCACTCCCCCCGTCACAGGACGCAAGGCATCCACGCCAGCCAGGTCCTTCACCGAGATATCCAGGCTTTTCACGACGCGATTGTCCTCAGCTTTGGATACAAAGGAACAGAGGCTCAGTGCGATGGTAAGACCCGAAGCGAGAATGGTGACTTTTCTTGTGCTCATGACTTAGCGCCTCCCATATAGAACATGTAGCTGAACTATCGGGCCATTTGGCTGTCGTAGAATAACAGACCTTCTCTGGAAGTTCCATTGTATTGGATTCTTTTTCGGCACATCAATCTTGACTTCCGATATCCGAGGGTGTATCTTATGTGTGGGGTCTCGCGTTTGTACTGATGGCACGTTTTCCGGTGTGGTGATGAGTACAAGAAAAGGATTCACGCTGATTGAACTGCTGGTCGTCATCGCCATCATTGCCATATTAATGGCCATATTGATGCCTGTATTGAACAGAGCCCGAGAGCAGGGTAAGCGTGGAGCTTGCCTGAGCAATCTGAGACAGTTAGGGCTGGCGTGGATTCTATACGCAGACGAGAACGATAACAAGATCGTCAACGCGAATACCGGCAGGCCAGGCGAGAACAACGTACCCAGCGACGAAGATGGCTGGGTGCATTGGGCTGGGTATTCTGACCAGACCACCGAAGCACGGCAGATAGACGCCATCAAGGCCGGTGCGTTGTTCCCCTTCTGCAAAAGCACAAAGCTTTATAAGTGCCCCACAGGCCTGCGCGGCGAGATGCGCACCTACGCTATCGTTGATTCCATGAACGGCTGGCCGAGCGGACCCAGGATCAAGAACAGGATGCAGATTCCAAGACCGATCGAGAGAGTTGTCTTTATCGACGAAGGATGGGTGACTCTGGCAAGCTGGAGCGTTCCCTATGACAGAGAATCCTGGTGGGGTTCGGTTGTCACTCAGCCCGGCATCCTGGCCGCAGATAATCGTCACAAGGATCCCCCGCCAGTCCGGCATGGTAATGGAACCGATTTCTCTTTCGCCGACGGTCACAGCGAATACTGGAAGTGGAAAGACCAGCGGACCGTGGACTACGGCACGATGATCGTCGGTGCTAATCCTCATCAGCCCGGCAATCCGGATTTGCATAGAGTCCAAAAGGCTGTTTGGGGCAAGCTGGGCTATACGCCGACTACGCCGTGAGTGCCTCGACCCCGGCGCACCGGGGACACCTCTGAGCACTGTGTTTTGCAGGATGGTATTATGAGAACCAAGGCAGTTATGCAAAATGGCAGAGCGTGATAGCTGCTTCGGTGTTATTTTCGATCTGGATGGCGTCCTGGTCGATACGGGCTGGGCTCACAAGCAGTCATGGTACGACCTGGCTGAAAAAGAGGGCTTTGCCATGTCGGATGATTTTTTCTACAGCACGTTCGGCATGCAGAACCGCCAAATAATTCCAATGTTGCTCGGACCGGGAGTGCCTGCTAACGAAATAAACCGCCTATCTGATTGGAAGGAGCAACGCTACCGCGAGGTCATTGCAGAGAAATTGGCCCCTGCGGAAGGCGTCGAGATGTTGCTCCAAGGGCTAAAAAGGCAAGGTTTCCGGCTGGCGATCGGCTCTTCAGCACCGCGAGCCAATTTAGAGCTTCTGCTGGGCCGTCTACGTCTGCATGACTATTTTGATGCATGTGTCACCAAAGAGGATGTGACGGACGGCAAGCCGTCTCCGGAAACCTTCCTCAAGGCTGCGGCCAAGCTTTTGCTGCCGCCCAGCCGTTGCGCCGTCGTAGAAGACGCGGTGCAGGGAGTCCAAGCCGGTAAAGCGGCAGGAATGAAAGTAGTGGCTGTTACAACGACGAGAAACCGAGCAGATTTGGCGAAAGCAGACATGATTGTAGACAGCCTGGCTC
>CAZPJZ010000047.1:0-10952 GCA_964586995.1 uncultured Pirellulales bacterium
ACTATCGATTCTCTCAATTTGTAACTTCTTATCTGTCCTGAACGTCTCTCTCTTGCCTTCTCGATTTTTTCGATTTTCAGGCCAAGATCTCGACCGATCCTTGCGATTAGCAGGTCCGTGGGGACATATACGTCTGCGATGAGACTGTCTCCAACCACCAATACAAACCTGCCGCCCGTCCTAAGAGAAGCAACGACGTTTTTCATCACCGTAAACATATCGTCGAAGTACTTATGAACAATATAAGGCATGTCCTGTCTTCTATAAGCGCCCCTCCTAACGATGTTTTTCGCGATGCTCGTTTTGATTTCTTCTATCCAGTCATTCGTATAAGTCGAAGGGCACTCATAGAATCTCTTGATTAGACCCTTGGAGACATTGTCGCACACAACCATATCATCTTTGATTTTCTTCAGGTCCCTCTGGCTATGCACGAATTCCAACCAGCCCATTTCGATCTTGTAATTCATTACGTAATCAAGCCCGTTCATATATGGAGGGGATGTTATGGCTAAATCGAATCTGTGTTTGTGTTTGAAAGTCATTGCATTGGAGCAGAAGATTCTGGCCTCAGTGTATATGGAATCGTGGTACTGAGACTGGACAAGCTTCAAGTCGTCGGCAATCTCATGTATTTTCTGCTCGAGGAGCACAAAAGGTGCTGAGTCTTTAACGACCTTTTTCTTGACATATCCGAGGCAAGGGCTCCTTTTCAAATTGCTGCAATCGACCAAAATTGCGGAAAGGCCCAGTCTAAGAAGATTTTTGATTTTTTCCTGTTCTTCGGTACGCGTCCTCATGGATGCAATACCGCCGTTGATCGTCTCCAGGTTGCGCAGAACGGACGCCCGGAATTGAGACGTGGACTTAAGAAAAGAAGGCGCCGGCAGTGATTTGTCCTTAGGCATCCGCCTATATGTCTCGAGTAGTCGACCTAGAGACACGTCCCATGAATTGACTTTTGTCTGGGCGATAAACTGCAGCAAAGGATTCAGCTCAGTCCCAATTGATTTGTAGCCGTTGAATTTAGCTTGTGCGATGACGGTTCCACAACCGGCGAAAGGATCCAAAACGACAGGATTCTGGTAGATTCCCCTATATCGGTTAAATATGGTCTGCACAAATAAGGCTGAGAATCCCTGTACATAGGAGGCCCAGCGGTGGACAGGTTCATTTGTGTTTGGCGTAAATTGAATATGAATGGGTTGATCGCCTTCAACTATTTCGACTTTGAGTTCCTCAAGGTAGGGGATAGAGTCGAGGTCTGAGGACCCATCCTTCTTCGGTGACCTGAGGATGTTAAGCTTTCTGGCATCAACATCCTCCAATCTCCAATTGTCATGCCCAAAGAGTCCTTCTTTGCTATTCAGTTCGCCCAAGCGGTCTCGAGCAGCGGTAGGTAATGGTCTCCTCTGGCGTGCCTGCTGACAGACAAGTCTTCCGGGGTAGCCTTTCTTGTCATTATTTGGGTCAATCTTGTAGGTTCTTGTAGAGACGCGTTCGATTCTAAGCATGTCCCCGATTCTGAGGCCATTGTGCTGGACAAATTCTCTTAACCATTTTCTTTCACGGAAGAGCCAACGTGGCTTCCCTGTTACTCCATCAATAGGAATATCAGTTTTTATCACATTACTTAAACCCGTTACCTTCAGGGTAACCGGAACACCGAGACCTTTGGCGCGGGATGATCTGCCGAAGACATCCGGTGGGAAGAAGTCTTTGCCGCATGAGCGTATGTTCAGATTGCCATACTTAAAGGCTGCCGGTGTCAACTTGACCAGACGCGAATCCATTCGTGCTCCTTGCTACATGACGAGTGTCCAAATATCACCTACCTTATAGTGCCAGTATAGCAAAACGTCAAGTGCGGTAAATGCACTTTTTGGCCCCCAACAGCCATCTTCGGGAACTCCAAGGCAAATGGTTTTGGTTTGACTGGCCGGTCCATTAGTAGTACACTTCGTAGGCTACGGTGCCTTCCATAGAAGGCATACTCTGATGCGAAACGAAGCCACTCGAAGGAGATGACTTATGAACAGCAATAGAAACATCACACGGCGGGGGTTTCTCAAAAGGGCGACGGGGGCGGCTATCGGGGCCGTGGGTTTGCCATACGTAATCCGATCTTCAGCGCTGGGAAAGGCAGGTTCTGTGGCAGCCGGCAGCCGAGTTACGGCCGGATGCGTCGGAGTGGGGCCGCAAGGCAGCGGTGTGATGGGAAACTTTCTCATGCAAAAAGACGCCCGCGTGGTCGCGGTCTGCGACCTTAAAAAGCCCACGCGAGAGCAAGCCTGTAAGCTGGTCAACCAACATTACAAAAACGATGACTGCGCGGCTTACGAAGACTTTCGCGAGCTTGTCGCGCGAAAGGACATCGATGTAGTCTCCATCGCCACCACCGACCACTGGCACGTCTTGGTATCGCTGGCGGCGGCAAGAGCGGGCAAAGACATCTACCTGGAAAAACCTATGGGTCTTAGCCTGGCGGAAGACCAGGCGCTTCGCCAAACGTGCCATCGCTATGGCACGGTCTTTCAATTCGGCACACAGCAGCGCTCAAGCCGAAATTTTCGCTTTGCCTGCGAGCTGGCTCTGAACGAGCGAATCGGCAGGCTCCACACCATCAACGTCTGGTCGCCCGGTAGCTCCTCGGGCGGCTCGCCCAAGCCCGATCCCGAGCCGGATTGGATCGATTACGACATGTGGCTTGGCCCGGCTCCGTGGACGCCTTACACCAAGGACCGCTGCTCGAACGCGCTGTGGTGGTTTATCTCGGATTATGCGCTGGGCTTTATCGCCGGCTGGGGCGTGCATCCGCTCGACATCGCCGTCTGGGGCGGCGGCAAGAAAGTCGCTTGTCCGGTGGAAATCGAAGGCAAAGGCGTCTGGCCCGACCCGGCAGGAGTGTGTGACACCGCCATGAACTGGAACGTCGTCGCCAAATACGACAGCGGCGTGACAATGAACTTCACCGGCAGCCCGTATCCGGAAAAATGGAAGCAGCGCTACGGCAGGACAACCGATCACGGCACCGCTTTCGAAGGCACCGAAGGCTGGGTGCACGTCGACCGTTCCGGCATCAATGCCCATCCGAAAGAATTGTTGCAGACGGAATTTGGACCGAATGAAATTCGTCTGATCGAAAGCAATAACCATGTAAGAAACCTGCTGGACTGCGTCAAAAGCCGCGCCGAGACGATATGTCCCATTGACGCAGCCGTGCAGGCGGATATATTATGCCAGATAAGTGATATTGCTATCCGGCTTGAACAGAAACTCAAATGGGACCCACGGAAGGAGCAATTCATCAACAACGATGCCGCCAACCGCAGGCTCGTGCGCGCGATGCGCAGTCCCTGGCGGTTGTAGATCGGCACTCGCCTTTGGCGGGCTAACGACCAACCAAGGAGAAAACAGAGATGGCAAGGAAATTGGCTTCGATACTGGCGTTCGTGTGTATTCTTTCGGCTGCATGTCAATCGGCAGAAAAAATGTCCTCCAGCTCAACGGGCTGGCAGAGTCTTTTTGACGGCGAGACGCTAAGTGGCTGGAAGGCCAGCGAGAACAAGGATACCTTCAGCGTGCGCGATGGGACGATAGTGGCTCACGGCCCTCGCAGCCACCTTTTTTACGTCGGGCCGGTCAACAACGCCAACTTCAAGGATTTCGAGTTCAAAGCAGACGTGATGACCAAGCCCGGCTCCAATTCGGGTATATATTTTCATACTGAGTACCAGGAAACAGGCTGGCCCAGCAAAGGCTACGAAGTCCAGGTCAACAACACTCATAGTGACTGGAGAAAAACTGGCAGTCTTTATGCGGTCAAAGATGTCCGCGAGGCGCCGGCTAAAGACGACGAATGGTTCACCGAACACATCATAGTCAGGGGCAAGCACATCACCATCAAAGTCGACGGCAAAACGGTTGTCGATTATACCGAGCCGGAAAAAGTTGTCCGTGAGGATTGGCCCGGCCGCAAATTGTCGAGCGGGACATTTGCCCTGCAGGGGCACGACCCCAAGAGCATTGTCTATTTCAAAAACATCATGGTCAAGCCGCTACCCGCCAAACCAGAGAAAAAGATTAAAGCGGTAGTGGTTACCGGTGGGCACAGCTTCGAAGAAAAGCCGTTCTTCTCGCTGTTCGAGGGGTACGACGATATTGCCTATGTCCGGGCGGACCAGAAAGACCACAGCGAGATATTAGAGGATATAAGTGGATGGGACTACGATGTGATTGTGCTATTTAACATGACTCAGAATATATCGCCGAAGCGGCAGGAAAACTTTGTCAAGCTCTTGAATCGCGGCGTGGGAGTGTTGGCACTGCACCATTCGATGGGTTCTTTCCAGCAGTGGGACGAGTACGCCAAGATTATCGGCGGCAAATACTATTTGAAACCGACAGCCGAAAATCCGGCAAGCACGTACAAACACGATGTCGATTTTAGAGTACACATAGCAGATAACAAGCACCCCATCACGCGCGGCGTTGCCGATTTTACAACTCACGATGAAACGTACAAGAATTGCGGATTCCAGAAGGATAATCGCGTGCTTTTGACCACGGACGATCCGACCAGCGACAAGCAGATCGGCTGGGTCAGGAACTACGGCAAGGCCAAAGTCTGCTGCATCCAGGTAGGCCACGGGCCCAGCGTGTATGCCGAGCCGAACTATCGGCGATTGATCGCACAGGCTATCAGATGGTGCGCAGGCAAACTCAATTAAGAAGGAGGCTAACCATGTCATCAGAACTGAACCGTCGCGGATTTATTAAGAAGTCGCTGCTGGCTTCTGCCGGCAGCGCCGCACTATTTGCGCAGGGCCGGACCGCATTTTCTGCTCTTGCTGGAAGCCGCACGAGACCCAAAGCTACCCTGCCGCAAGGACGGATCGGTAATCTTAGCGTGAGCCGGCTGCTTCTCGGCGGAAATCTGCTCACTCATTACACACATAGCCGGGACCTCAAGTACGTGTACAATCTGACCGCCCATTACAACACCGAAGAGAAAATCTTCGAGACGATGGCCCTGGCCGAGGCCCACGGCATCAACACACTATCGATACATAACCCGCCCGGCATTGTGAATATGCTCAAGAAATACCGCCGCCGTCATAACGGCAAAATGCAGTGGATCATCTGCCCCATCGCGGAAATCACCGACGATATGAAGGCCTATGCCGATATGACCAAGGAACTGGTCGATGACGGCTCCGAGGCCATCTATCTGTGGGGCGTCCGCTCGGACCCGCTCTGTGCCCAGGGCCGCATGGACCTAGTCCGCAAGGCCGTCGAGATCGCCAAGGACCTCAACGTCCCTTCCGGCGTCGGCGCCCACGACTTGAACGTGATCGTCCAGTGCGAGAAACACAATATCCCGGCTGATTTCTACATCAAGACTTTCCATCATCACAATTACCCCAGCGCTCCCAAGCCGCACGAACTGGTGAATCCCTACAACGAGGTTCCCGGCTATTGGTGCAAAGACCCGCAACAAACCATCGAGATTATGAAGAATGTCACCAAACCCTGGATCGCGTTTAAGGTGATGGCTGCCGGCGCCATCCCGCCCCAGGATGCCTTCAAATACGTGGTTGAAAACGGCGCCGACCACATACTCGCCGGAATGTTTGATTTCGAGATCGCCGAAGACGTCCAGATCGCAAACAAAGTCTTAGCCGAGGCCAAACGCACGCGTCCCTGGCGGAGCTAACTTAACATGCTTGTGGGAAGTCATCCCCAAGCTGCGCTTGAGGCTGCGACGTTTCCTAACCTAAGGTCTTTCTGCAGGTGTCCATGAAGCGTGGGATTAGCTCTTCCATTTTCCGCCAGCACAGTTCAAATAGTCTCACCCCAAACTCTAAGACGTAACCCACGTTATGCGAGATGTGTTCGTAGTTTCCATCGAAAATGAAAGCCAATGTCTGCCGATTTGGATTTGCGTACGCTTCTGAAGTTCCTGGAGAATTAGGGTGCACATATTCTGACAGTTCACTGTACGAATACTTCAGCGTCTCGCTCTTTTCAGTGAGCGCTTTGCGGAAGTCCTCCAGCTCAATCGCTTCGTAGCCCCGGTTGACTTCGGGTGGACCTTTCAACAGCAGTCTCCAGTTTCGCCTGTCGCGACCGCGACCAGCCCGCCAGAGGTGCTCAACTGCATTTTTGACTTGACCAGTTTTGACGGCGTCTTCCAGCTTTGCCCGTATGTGGTAATACAGCGCTACAGTTTCCAGAAGACAGCGTGTCAAGATGGCTGCCGACACGAGCCGATTCTCGTGCCAGAGACTTATCACAGTATGCCCGAGTTCTTTCAGCCGGAGGAGCATACTCTGGTTCCAGACGGATACATTAAGAAGTAGAGCTGGATGGGTCGAACTGGGATCCGGTCCAATCTGTTGTCGAGTCGGGACTTGCTCCAATGCCTCAAGCACATCTGCAGCAGCTTGGAAATACTTATGCGATTCTTTTGAATTGTCTGAAGTACACATGGTATTCTCCTTCCCAAGCTGACGACGGATGGCAGCCTCAAAGCCAAAGGCTTCGGGGATGGACCATTTTGTGGCTTTCAGCCCGGATATTATGCGTCAGCGCCTAACCTGTTCTTGCGAAACGTCCGGAGCCAGTCCGACAGGGATTCTGGCCTTGCTCAAATCATTGCCCGCTAACGAAATGTTCGCTGTGTTTTCTCCGCTAATACCGAGGAAGGTGTCCGTTCCAGGAAGTGCGAAGCACTTTGTCAAAAAACTGTCCCGGCAGTTCTCCATCACGACCACCGGCATTTGCGAACCAGCCCCAGCGGGCCTGCGGCAGACGCTGCTGGCTACCGCACCACCCACTTGGTGCAGGGATAAAGCCGAGCGCGGATATTTGGTGAAAATATTCTCCGGAATAAGCACCCTCAGACCATCCACCGTCAGACCCTCAACGTTTGCCAGCGTTACATAGGATGGCTTTTGAGCATATACCGTCATTCGGCGGTCCTCGGTGTCGGAAGTTGACCCGCCTACGTGCTTTTTTCGCTGCGAATAATCGGACCCTCTATCCACCCTCAAAGCGACATTTCTGAGTGTCAAGTTTTCGATCTTGCTCTTTTCCATACCCTGAATCAGAATTCCGTTATCGCTGAGGATATCAATATCCGCGAATGTGAGGTCGCGTATCTTGCCGGTCCTCGACTGTCTGTCTCGCTTTTCAATGTCCACAAAAATCGGGTAGATGGAGTTTTTCAGCGAGTCCTTGACTAGCGCCAGATCGCATATCGTCTCGATAGCGCAGTTCGAGAAGCTAATACGCTCGGCGGTGGCACCATCCTTTATGTATATGCCGATGCCAACTGTTGAGTTGCGGATCACACAGTTGGAAACTCGGATGTTGCGAAAATCACTCGCTGATTCTGTACCGAGCTTGATAGCCGTGGCCACCGACTCTAACGTGCAATTCGTCACCACTACATCTTCACAAGGCACACCTTGTCTGGTCTTGCACACGATGCAGTCGTCCCCGGCTACAATATGACAATTAGAGATGTGCACGTTCTTGCATGAAACGGGGTCTATCCCATCAGCGTTGACGCGATAGTAGTTGTTGAGGATACTCACGCCGCTGATAAACACGTTTTCGCAGAACTCCAGATCGAACGTCCAACTATCGCTATGGCACACCGTAATATCTTTGATCGATACGTTCCGGCACCTCATAAAGCGCAGAATTCCAACGCGAAACGCGGGCCTCTGTTCCGTCTTATCAGCTCTCTTTCGCATCAAGTCGGCTTCGCCCGTGCCGTGAATTGTCCCCCGGCCTTCGATGGTGATATTCCGCTGGTCTTCGGCATACAGAAAACGGCTGCCGTCTTTGTAATGCTCTCTGTCAGGACTGACCCACAACGTCGCGCCCGGCTCCAGGTACAAGCCTATGTTACTTCGTAGCCGTAGCTGTCCGCAGAGATAGTCGCCCGCCGGCACGTATACGATGCCGCCGCCCGCTTCGGCACAAGAATCAATCGCCGCTTGAATAGCGGGGGCGTCATTTGCCTGTTTGTCGGCCCGGGTACCAAAGTCCCGCACATTATATATCCGCCCCCCGCAGCCCGATGTCAGGAGCAACACTACTGCAAAATCCAGAATCGCCGACTTTCGCAACCTGCCCATAATCCCGCCCTTTCTTCTCTCAGCCTCCACAGTTCTGTAATCCAGTCTATCAGTATGCAGGCTACTGAGCCATAGGACTATACCGCTCCACAAGTAACATTCGCAAGCATCCTGTCAAGGGCAGTTTTGCCCTCAAAAATTTTTTCGCGAAATTTACTTTTTTCTTGCAATCTTTACAACTGTAGAGTATTCTTTTCACAATTAGAGTGAAAGGAGATTGCAATGGCAAAGAAAATGTGTGAGCTTACGGAAGCTGAGTGGACGATCATTCAGGCCGTCTGGGACAATCAGCCGTGTGCAGCACCGGCCGTCCAGGAAATCCTTCAAAAGCAAAAAGGCTGGCACTACAGCACCGTAAAGACCCTGATGGACCGGATGGCCGCAAAGGGCTTGCTGGCTACCGAAAAAATCCGCAATCTTACTCTGTACCACGCAGCGATAAAGAAAAAACAAGCTCAAAAAGGTGAGATTATGCGGGCGGTAAAGAGGGCCTTTGACGGAGCGATTACCCCCATGATGCAGTTTTTGCTGGATAGCAACCAGCTATCGCAAAAGCAATTGAGCGAGCTGGAAGCAATGATAAAAAGCAAAAAGGCTAAGTCAAAACGGCAAAAGTAAAATTGGTTTTGCTATATCAGAAATTCCGAAAGGCGCGTCTTAACAAGCGGAGGTTATTATGAGCACCATGTTTGAGCAAATCAATTCGATGGGCAAAGCATTTTTCGATTTTGCCGGGCCGATGCTGATTCAATCCAGCGTGCTGATACTGATTTTGCTGGTGGCGGATTTGCTTTTGCGCAAAAACGTCCGGGCGGTGTTTCGGTACTGGATATGGATGCTGGTGCTCGTCAAACTTATCCTGCCCACTTCACTGTCACTTCCTATGAGTTTCGGATATTGGTTCGGCGACAAGCTGGTATATGCTCCGGCGAAACAGGCCGTGCAGAAACCGCTCCCTGTCGAGACGGCCACAGCGCCGCTGCTAAATGATCTGGATATCACGCCGGCGCCGCCCATGCCGGCATCGCTGGCTGCAGAACCGCTGGCCCAGCAGGCTGAGCCTTTGCAGCCTGTCGCCCGGCCCGCAGGATCGGCGGCATCTTTGTCCTGGCAGGGAGTTGCCTTTTTGGCCTGGCTGGTCATAGCTGCGGCGATGGCTCTGCTGCTGTTGCAGCGCGCGCTCTTTGTCAGGGCACTTGTAGCGCAGGCCAGGGCGGCAAACCGCCGAATGAATGACATACTCAAATCTTGCCGTGAGGACATGCAGGTCACGCAGAAGATTGATCTGAAGGTCTCAGCAAACGCCACCAGCCCGGCGGTGTGCGGCCTGTTTCGGCCGGTGATTCTGGTGCCGGAGAATTTGGCTCTGAGCCTGAATTCGGACCAACTGCGCACGGTTTTGATGCATGAATTGGCCCACATTAAGCGCGGCGATTTGTGGGTGAACCTGGTGCAAACCTTCCTGCAAATCATGTACTTCTATAATCCATTGCTGTGGCTTGCCAACGCGATAATTCGCCGAGCCCGCGAGCAGGCAGTTGATGAGATGGTGCTGGTGGCGATGGGCCGCAATGCTCAGCAGTACCCGCAGACGCTTGTGGACGTGGCGAGATTAGCGTTCAAACGCCCGGCCTTGAGTCTGCGACTGATAGGGGTGGTGGAATCCAGAAGCGCCTTGAAAGGCAGAATCAAGCACATCCTTAACCGCCCTATTCCCAAAACCGCAAAACTCGGAATTCTCGGCCTAATAACAATTACCATCATCGCCGCAGTTTTACTGCCGATGGCAGCGGCAGAAGACCGAGGACAGAAGACAGAGCACAGAGTAGAAAAACAATTCGCAGCAACATTGCCTAATGGCGTGAGAGTTGAATTGACCGGGCTTTGTGAACATCCGAGCGAAGGCAAGAAGTGGTGGCGGCCAGATGGCAGTCTTCTACAAGGGCATTTGAAAACAAGGGAGAAAATCCGTTGTTCAGCTCATGGGAAGCCTTACGAATTCGTAATCGAAGTGAAAGGGCCTGAAGGTATTAGCTGGACTTGGGGCGACATTGAAGGTTCCACAGGAAAAGCATCTATAGACGTGCTTAATGAAGAAAATGGGGTTATAGAAACGCTAGATGGCACAACGGCCTATATTGACGCTGAACTGCAAAAAACATCTTTGAGGATCGCCGTGGCATCGGGCGAATGGATAACGAAGGCAAGGCCGGCCATCAAAGGCAAAGGGATGACAAGTATGGGTTCGGCTCCCGGCCAGGGCAGTATAACTTTGTCTCAGGGCCACGAATTTGACGAGGGAGTGAAAGTTGTTGTCTCTGATGATTATGTCGATTCTGACCATAGAATTATCGCAATTGACCAGGAAGGTAACACACACATTGCCCAGATGGTCTGCAGTTCCGCAGGAAACATGCGCCAAACAATAGCTCATTTTCAAAATCTCAAATTGGATGAAGTCAAAGAATATCAATTCCAGACTCGGCCGTATCAATGGGTAGCATTCAAGAATGTTTCTCTTCGGCCGGACGCGAAGACTGATGTGCAAATCCAAGTTGAGAAGGCCGCTGTGCAGGCCGAGGTCGAAGATCATCTGCAAAAGCCCGGTTCAACTCCGGTAGTAGAAAATAGAGAAGCTGAAGACAGAGAACTGAGTGCCATCGATGTAGTGAAAGGCTTTATGGTTGCGGCTTTGAGTGGTGCGGAGGAGAGAGTTAGCTGGTTTGTCAGTCCAAGATTGCCGCTTCAGCGAATAAAAGAATTTCAACAATTCGAGTCTGCGAAAGATTTGAAAATCGCTCA
>CAZPJZ010000048.1:0-10771 GCA_964586995.1 uncultured Pirellulales bacterium
GTGAAGATCGGAACGGTCGACGGTGCCGCTTTGCGACAGTCGCCCATATACCTTGTCAGAAGAATAAAGGCAGGGAAACGACGACCGATACATTGCTATCTCTCGGTGAGTAATGGGACGCAGGCGAACAATAAGGCGGGGCAACGGGTTCGTGCTTGTACTGGTGTTGTGCACGATTGTTGTGCTGGAGGTCTTGCTGCTCGGTTTCAATTACAGATGCCGAACTAATCTGCGGGTCGTTGACCACTTGCAGCGGTCCAAGCAGGCGCTGAATTGCGCAACGGCAGGACTCCACGTGGCAATTGCGGCGGTTCGCAGCACGCCTGACATCCGGCAAGATAAGAATTTGCTGGAAATTCTGTCGGGAAAACAAAGTGTCGCCGTCGGTCAGGGTCAATGCTCGATAACCGTCACCGAAGAGAGCGGCAAACTGAACGTGAACCTCCTTAAAGATAAAAACGGCAGGTTAAATCGAACTGCAATAGACCGGCTGCTTCGGCTTATCGACCTGCTGAACCGGGAGCAGGCAGACGACGCGAATATTGGTTACGGCTTGGTTCCTGCAATCATTGATTGGACCGATAGCGATGAAGAGGTCACGTGCCTGCCCTTTGTCGAGCGTCAGAATCTGGGTGCAGAGTCGAGCTACTATAGTACGCTCGATCCTCCGTATCGGTGCAAGAATAAGCCTCTCGAGACGATTGATGAGATGTTGCTGATAAAGGGCGTGACAGCCGAGATCATGGACCGCATCCGCAGCTACGTGACGGTCCACGGCGATGGAAAAGTGAACATCAATTCTGCGCCGAAGCTGGTAATCGAGAGTCTGTCGGAGAATATGGACGCCGCCGTGGCGCAGATAATTGTCGAGCGGCGCAAAATGAAGCCCTTTGAGAGCGTTGCCGAGCTGCGGGACGTTCCAGGCATGACCGACCGCATCTATGAGGCAATAAAGGACACCATTACGATCAGCCCGGAAGATAACTACTACTGCGTCGAATCGACGGGAGGAGTCGAGGGCTTCGGCTGGACCATAGAGGCGATATTGAAAAGGGATCCGCAGACAAAAAGCGTCGAAGTGCTTTATTACCGGGAGCGCCGGTAAGGCGGCGGCTTTTTTGATAAGAGAAAATAATAATCATGGCTAAACGCTGTATTGGCATAGACATCGGCTCATCGTATATCCATGCGGTGCAGCTTGTACGCGCCGAGCGAGAATTGCGCCTGGAGAGAATCTTCTGCACACAAATCCGGCGTAGTACCGACTCCTTGTCCGAAAGTCTTAGGTTGCTGGTCAGCCGGCACGGATTTGACCGTCGGGCAGCAACAGCGGTCTCGGTGCCCCAGGATGCCGTCTTCTTTCGGAACGTGCAGACCGATGCAGCGGGCCTGGAGCAGATTTGCAGGCACGACTCGTCCGTGTTGGAGGACCATTTTCCCATAGCTGCCGGTGAAATCCTTGCCCGGTCGCATTCGCATCGTCAGCTCTCCGACGGAAGGTATTCGGTTCTGACCGCAGCGGTCAGCAGAGAGTCGCTGCGGCAAAGGCGCCATCTGCTGGCCGACGCGAATCTCCAGCCGACATTGGCTGAGGCGGCTATCTTTGCGGTGCATTGTGTGGTCGCGGTCAACCATCCCGAGATCATGGTAGGGTCCGCCGCTATTGTCTATGTGGATGAATACTACCTCACCTTGGCAGTGACACACGACAATGACATCTTACTCGTCAGAAATCTTCGCCTGCTTTGCGAGTCTGACAGCGGGGTCGGCTCGGCTCAGGAGCAGCTTGCCGAGCTCTTGTCACGTGAAGTGCAGATTTCCTGGCGAAAGGTATTCGGCAGTGAAATCGACCAGGACGGCAGACTTTACCTGGCTGTCGGCAACGGAATCGCCGCCCTTAGCCCCCACCAGTCGGCGGGGGTGCCGCAGCCAGTGGGCGGGGCTAACGGCCTTGCGCAAGCGGGGCTTCAAGCAGCGGTGGTGGAAAAGCTGCCCTGTCAGGTAGTATGCGTCGACCCCTATGCCAATATCCAGCTAAACCCTGACTGCAGCGCCGATGGCTCCATCGCCGCAGCTATCGGACTGGCCCTGAGAGGACTGGAACCGGAGGCAACCGCGGGTGTCAATTTTATCGGGGCCGATGAGGTTGTCTCAAAACCGGTCTTTAATGTGAAGAAGGAGCTGGCGATCTTTGCGGCATTGGTAGGGGCAATTGTCGTGTTTTCTCTGGTTGGGCTGTTTGGCCGGCTGTTCTACATGGAAAGAGACTACGCACGGCTAAAGGAGGAAATCGGCGGAGTCTTCCAAGCCGCCTTGCCGCAAGAAGACAATGTCGTCAATCCGCTGGCACAGTTGGAGCAGAAGATACAGGCCTTTCAGAAGGACTATCAGCTATTCGCTGCCTTCCATCCAACCGATATGGCGCCTCTGGAGGTCTTGCAGAGAATAAGTGCGAGCATACCTGCCCAAGCGGGCTTTAAGGTTGATGACCTGCTGGTGACGCCGGGCTCGGTGCGAGTCATCGGCACGTGCCCTTCGTTCGAGCCGGTGTACCTGTGGCAGGGCATCTTGCAGAAGCTGCCCGGCTTTACGCTGGTCGAGGTAGATGCTCGGAAAGAGCCGCAAAGTGGCTCGGTCAGCTTCACTATCCTGATATCGTCCGAGAGAGCCGCCAGGCCGCAGAGCAGCCGGTCGGAGATAGCGAGGATGTCACCGTGACCATGATGCACTTGACACGAAGAGAAAAGCTGTTGGTTCTTGCTTCGGCCCTTTTGCTTGTCGTCTGGGGACTGTTTACATTCACGGTCAAGCCCGCTATCGCTCGCACCAAGACGCTGCAGCGCATCATCCCTGAAAAGCGCAACGAGCTGGCAAGGCTGTGCGACAAAAGTGAAGAATATATTTCGCTCCGCCGCAGCCTGGACGAACTGCGTGCGAAAGTGGCTTCGCAGAAAGAAGGATTCGAGCTGCTGCCTTTCTTGGAATCCTTGATCCGTCAGTGCGGTCTGGCTCAGAACGTGGGCATGAAGCCGCAGACGGTGCCGCTTGCAGCCAATTACCGCCAGATCATTGTCGAGATAAAGCTGGAGAAGCTGGTGCTCAGTCAGCTCGTTGATTTCCTGCTGAAAGTGCAATCTCCGGATGCCCTGGTAAGAGCAAGAACCCTGCACGTCAAGCGGAATCCCGCTAACCCGGACCTGCTCGACGCCACCGTTGAAATACACAGCGCCCAATTGGTCGAAGCCCCTGCTGCGCAGGGGCATTAGGCTAATATCCCCGCCCGACACTTGGGCGGGGTCGCGCATGACGTGTGACGCTCCCTGCCTGCCGTGGGGCAAGGCTGTCCCCGTGAAGGCGGGGATACGTGATGCTTACGCGGCAGTTCTTGACATATCCCTTTCAAGCTGGTACCTTCACGCCCTCGTGCTTCAGTTCTGCCCGTGAAGGGCCTAACCGATGTATAGGGAGGCTGTAATGGATTACGGAAAGTTCATCAAAGAACAAATCGCCGAGCTAAAGCAAACGGTTGGCAGCGCCAAGGCGATTACCGCTCTTAGCGGCGGGGTGGACAGCTCCGTCGCGACCATTCTCGGCCATCGCGCGCTGGGCGATAAGCTCAAAACCGTCTTCATTGACAGTGCCCTTATGCGCCAGGATGAGCCCCAGCGGGTCGTGGATACTTTTGCGTCTCTGGGCATAGCGGTGGAGTTAGTGGACGCGCAGGAGGAGTTTCTTTCGGCTCTGGCAGGCCTGACCGATCCGGAGGAAAAACGGCAGGCTGTCACCGATACATTCTACTCGAAGGTCTTCAGCCGACTGGTCAAGGAATCCGGCGCCAGATTTCTGATTCACGGCACGATCCTTACCGATATCGAAGAGACGGTAGCGGGCATAAAACGCCAGCACAATATCCTCGCCCAGCTCGGCATCGACACCGAAGAATCTTATGGCTACGCCGTCATCGAGCCGCTGAAGACCTTGCGCAAAGATGACGTGCGGGAAGTGGCAAAGGCTCTGGCTTTGCCGACCGAAATCCACCGGCGGATCCCATTTCCCGGCCCGGCGCTTGCCACGCGAATCGTGGGCGAAGTGACATGCCAGCGCCTGGCGACAGTAAGAAAAGCAACCGCTATTGTGGAGGAAGAACTCGGCGATAGTAGGGCGTTTCAGTATATGGCTGTTCTATTGAGTGACCGAGCAACAGGTATACGAGATAACAAGCGCGAGTTTGGCCAGATAATTGTCGTGCGATGCGTCGAGAGCACCGATGCCCGCACCGCCACCGCCACCGAGCTGTCATGGAAGAAGCTGCACCGTATCTGCGACCGCGTCATTACCGAAATCCCCGGCGTCACCCGCTGCCTGTACGACCTGACGGGCAAACCTCCTGCGACAATCGAATACGTCTAATTTGTTGCCAGTTAGCCCTGGCCGGCAGAATTCTTCGCTGCAGCCCATTTTTTATTGATAGATTGAGAGTCTTGCAGTATCATTTCTGGCAAAGGCTTCTTGAAAATGCGTGCTAATAGGTGTCTGGATAAGTTCACAGCAGTTCGGTGAGGAACCGCACTGTGCGCAAGCATACGGGATTAGACTTCATTATTATTGCTGTCCTGTTTGTAGGGTATGCAGATTTCTGCATACCGACCACGTCTTTGTTCGCCTGGGGCGGGGGAGCATTGGCCGGGAATCGGTATCGTGTGCTTATTTCAAGCGACATCGGCGGCAGTGACGAGGATGATATTCAATCGCTGATTCATTATCTTCTCTACAGCGACCTGTTTGACACCGAAGGGATAATCTCTTCTCCGCCCGGCAAAGGCCGTAAGGCCGACATCCTTAAAGTAATCGACGAGTATGAGAAGGATTATCCTAACTTGAGAAGATATTCGGACAAATACCCCACGCCCAATTATCTTCGCTCCATCTCGAAGCAGGGAGCGACGGACCCTGCGCCGCAGCGTGGCTACACCGGCCCTACGGAGGGGTCGCGCTGGATTATTCACTGCGCAAAAAAGAAAGATGAGCGGCCTTTGTTTGTGCTGGTATGGGGTTCGATCACAGATGTTGCCCAGGCACTTGCCGACGAGCCGGGCATAAAGCAAAAGATCCGTGTGCATTTTATTGCCTCCTGGAACCAGAGGCAAGACCCCAATGCCTTTGCATATATCGACAACAATCATCCTGATTTGTGGCTTATTCATAATAATTCCACCTTTCGCGGCTGGTACATAGGCGGCAAGCAGGACAGTGACTTTGAGAACAAGGTATTTGTTGATAAACATATTAAGGACCACGGTAGCCTCGGGACGTATTTTGCCACTTTGAAAGGCGGCAGAATTAAGATGGGTGACACCCCCAGTTATGCATATCTATTGCGCGGAAATCCGGAAGACCCGACAAAGGATAGCTGGGGCGGGCGGTTTGTCAGAAAGGTTGGCCGATCCAGTTGGTGGGTTGATGATCCGGACCCAGCTCTTAAAGAGGCAAACCATCTGGGGGCGAAAACAGTCAATAAGTGGCGGCAAGAGTATCTGGGCGATTGGCAAGAACGTATGGACCGATGCAGAAGCCAGGGCAGTTGAAAATACACAAGAAGGAGGTAGCCATAATAATTGCGCTAAACTGTAGCCACATTGTTCAGAATACGGTAAGGCGGTATGCAAAACAACTTTGCACGTTTGTGCTTTCGGTTACGATTTGCAATTGGGCAGCGGCGGAGAATTTTGTGCCCTTTGTTATTCCTGCCAAACCGAGTCCTGATTCCGCGATTGCAGTTCCTTCCACCAAGCCGATTGACACCGACGGCGACCGTCTCGTTGCAGATGGTCATTTTTATCGTGGCGGCCAGCGAGTCCGCCTTTGGGGCGTCAATTTGTCATTTGGCGCGAACTTCCCAAAACACCAGGATGCTCCATACATCGCGGAACGTTTGGCTGTAGCCGGCGTTAACACCGTGAGATGTCACCACATGGATACCGCCCGCTGGCCACGCGGAATCTGGAACGCAAAAGACGGCAAAACAATTTCGCCCGAGGCACTGGACAGACTGGACTATTTCATCGACCAGCTTGCCCGGCACGGGATCTTCGTGAATATTAACCTTCACGTCGGCCGGGCGCACAGCCAGTATCTGGATTTGTCTAAGACCAACCGCGAGTACGACAAAATTTCGAACATCTTCACGCCGGCTTTGGTCGACGCCCAGAAACAATATGCCCGCGAGCTTCTCACCCGCGTCAACAAGTATCGAAAGGTCCGTTACGCGGATGATCCGGCTGTGGCCATAGTCGAGGTCACCAACGAGAACAGCTTCTTCATGTGGGACGGTGAAAATACGCTGCGCACGCTGCCCGGCTATTATGCCGATATTCTGCGGAGCAAGTTCAATGCGTGGCTCAACAAGCAATACGGTTCGGATGAAAAGCTGCGCCGCGCCTGGGCTGAGGGCGCCGAGCCGCTCGGTGAGAACCTGTTAGCCAACGGTGACTTCCAGCGCACCGCGCCAGGCACGGCTTTACCGGAGAGTTGGCGTCTTGAGCAACACGGCGGCTGCAAAGCGTCCGCTTCGCGCCAGCGTCATCAGTCCAAAGATGCACTACGAATTGAGATCGCCGAAGCAGATGATGTTGAATGGCACCTTCAGCTTAACCAGGCGGGCTTGTCGCTCAAAGCCGGGCATTATTATACGGCCCAGTTTGCCGCCGCCGCAGAAACGCCTCGGCGAATTACGTGCAGCGTGGGACAGGCGCACGAGCCGTGGAACAATCTTGGACTTTCCCAGCGCGTAGAACTCACCGATAGCTGGCAGACGTTTCGCTATGGTTTCGTTGCCAGGGCCGACGAGGATAACGCCCGACTGAGCTTTTCCTTTGGCGGCAGCAAGATTCCATTCTACCTGGCCAATGTCCAACTCAGGCCGGGCGGCAGGGTCGGCCTGCACGATGACGAATCCGCGAAAACGGCCAATGTAGCGCTCTTTGGCGACAGTGAAACGCCTGCCCGGACGCTCGACCGCATGGTATTCTTGGCCGAGACGGAAAAGGCTTATTTCGACGGTATGCGTGACTTCATCAAGGGTGGGCTTGGCTGCAAAGCACTGGTGACCGGCACGATTGTCTTTGGCCCGCTGGGGCTTTACGCCCAGAGTGACATGGATTTCATTGATGCTCATGCTTACTGGCAGCATCCGCGGTTTCCCGGCAGGCCGTGGGACAGCCGCAACTGGGTCGTTGAGCAGAGGGCTATGACGGATTATCCGGATCAGGCAACTCTGTTTCGCTTGGCGGCCGAGCGTTTGCTCCGCAGGCCCTTTACGGTAAGTGAATACAATCATCCCGCGCCGCTGGATTCGCAGGCAGAGTGTGTTCCGATGATCGCGTCGTTTGCCGCCGCACAGGATTGGGACGGCGTATGGCTGTACACTTACTCGCACGCTACTGACGGTTGGGACCGCGAGGTTCTGAGCGGCTATTTTGACGTTGACACCAATCCGGCCAAATGGGGCTTTATGCGCGCGGGCACCGCTGTCTTTCGTGATAGCGGGCCTCCTCATGCCGGTATTAACCAACTGGATGTTTTTGTCTGTGTTCCGTTGTTTGATTCTGCAGATATAGTCACGACATTGGCAAACTTACATCTTAAACACGACCGAGATATGCTCGGCGTGCTGGCTGAAAAAACGCAGATCAGTTGGGCCGATATGCTCAAGCGCCAGATCGTACCCTCAATCCATGGTTGGGGCGGTCAAAGCGGCCTCGATGGCGGGACCAGATTGCAGTGGTCCGTTACGGATGGCAAAGGATTGTATGCCGTGCGTGGGCGAGGTGCGTGGGTTTATACCGGTCACGCCGAGCGGTTGCAGGCTGCCACCGACGGCACAATATCCGTTGCCAAACCCGAGTTTGTTGCTTTGACCGTGACGGCGCTGGACAAAATGCCGTTGGATGAGAGTCGCAAGATTCTGATTACGGCGTGCGGGCGATGCGAAAATACCGGCATGGAGTTTTCGCAGGACCGGCGCACGGTCGGCACCAATTGGGGCGGGCCGCCGGTGCAGATCGAGGCCGTGCAGGGCACGGTAGAGCTGGATGGGCGGTGGAAATGCCAGGCTCTCGGCCCCGATGGCGTGCCGAAACAGGATGTGGCCGTTTTTCAGAAAGGCGGCAAAAGCCGGGTGGGACTCTCGCCGGAGCATAAAACCATGTGGTATCTTCTCACACGGCCCGGCCCGTAGCTGTGCGGAAGCGTTTGTCAACAGTGTGAATTGAGGTAGCCATGACTGAGGCGCTGATACTGAAGTCCGTTTTTTCAGCAGGGCATTTGTTCATGCTTTTGAAAGGGCCAGATGAATGAGGCGTGACTTCCACGTGCTTTTTGTGCTGAGTATTCTAAGTCCGCTCTGGATAGGGGCGATCCGGCTGAACGCGGCGCAGCAAGCCAAGAATTCATCCCGACCTGCCAGGCTCGAATCACAGACGCTTTTTGACTTCGAGCAGGGCTTCGATATCGGCAAGGTGGTGACCAGTGACGCGAAGGTTCATCTTTCTCAAGGCGGAGCCTTGTGCATTGAAACGGGCCGTAAAGAGCCGTGGCCTGGTGTCACGCTCAAAGCGCCTTCGGGCAAGTGGGACCTGTCAGGATATGAGTACGTGTCCCTCGATGTCAAGAATCTGCGGGACGAATCTGTCACGGTCTACTGCCGGGTGGATAATCCCGGTGCGGACGGCACAAAGAACTGTGTCACTGACAGCGTCACTCTAAGCGCGCAAGCGGCAGGAAAATTGACCGTGCAATTGTTTCCCGTACCCTGGCGGCTTTCCGGACCGATAGAGCTGATCGGCATGAGAGGTTATCCGGTTCACGAGGGTAAGATTGATCCTTCAAATGTTACCCAGTTGCTCGTGTTCGTCACCCAGCCTAAAGCCGATCATGTCTTTGAGATCGACAACGTCATCGCCAGCGGCCGCATCGACGTGCTGGATGCAAAGACTTTTTTGCCCTTTATTGACGAGTTTGGCCAGTTCATTCACAAGGACTGGCCCGGCAAAACCCATTCTGTGGAGGAGCTCATCGCCCACGGACGAGCCGAAGAGAAAGACCTGACGGCGAATCCCGGGCCGCCCGACCGCGACCAGTACGGCGGCTGGTCTGCGGGGCCAGCGCTCAAGGCCACCGGTTTTTTCCGCGTGCAAAAGTATCAGGGCAAGTGGTGGCTGGTGGATCCAAACGGTCGGCTGTTCTGGTCACATGGCATCGATTGTGTCCACGCCGGCAATGCTACGCCGATTACGGACCGCGAGAATTATTTTCGCGACCTGCCCAAGCCGGACTCACCGTTTGCCGAATTCTACGGCACCGGCAGTTGGGCCCCGCACGGTTATTACAAGGACCACGCGCCCTACAAGACCTACGATTTTAGCCGGGCAAACCTGCTTCGCAGGTACGGCCGAACGTGGCAGCAGCAGTTTGCCAACCTTGCGCACGAACGGCTGAAAAGCTGGGGCCTCAATACTATCGCCAATTGGTCCGATCGTGAGATTTGTCTAATGCGCAAGACGCCGTATGTGGCCACGGTCGGTTTCAGCGCCAGGCCGCTCGAAGGCTCAACCGGCTATTGGGGCAAATTCTATGATGTCTTTGACCCGGGCTTCCGGCAGGCCCTGCGCAAGCGATTGGAAGGCGAGAAGGACCGGTCGGCCGGTGACCCGTGGTGCATCGGCTACTTTGTCGACAATGAGCTGTCCTGGGGCGACGAGGTGTCCCTGTCCGTGGCAGCGCTGATGTCGCCTGCCGACCAGCCCGCCAAGAGAGTTTTCGTTGAGGACCTCAAAGCCAGGTATGCAGGCGTGGACAAGCTCAATGAAGTCTGGGGTACGACATACGCCACGTGGGACGCTGCGTTGCAGAGCCAGGCGGCGCCGGACGCGAAGAAAGCCTGGTCAGACCTTACCGCTTTCTACACCAAGACGGCCGAGACGTACTTCAAGACCATTCGTGAGGAGCTCAAGAACGTCGCGCCCGAGCAGCTTTACTTAGGTTGCCGGTTCGCCTGGGTGAATGACCGAGCGGTGCAAGCGGCAGCGAAGTTCTGTGACGTGATCAGCTACAACCGTTACAGCTATAGCGTCCAAGACCTTCGTCTGCCTCCCCAGGACGCCTTACGACGGAACGGCATCGATAAGCCCGTAATTATCGGTGAATTTCATTTCGGAGCTCTGGACCGTGGCATGTTCCATACGGGTCTCAGAAGAACGGCCAACCAGCAAGACCGCGCTGCCAAATACGCAGAATACGTTAGAGGAGCACTTAGAAACCCGTATATCGTCGGCACGCATTGGTTTCAGTATAAGGATCAGGCCACTACGGGTCGTGGCGACGGCGAGAACTATCAGATCGGCTTCTTAGATGTCTGCGATAAACCGTATCCGGAAATAATCCAAGCCTGCCGTGAGGTTGGATATAGCCTATACGATAACAGGCTTAAGGCCAAGTGATGGGACCACTTTTGACGGTTTGTGTTTAGGGGCTGGCTGAGCCGGGTGAGGGGACGGCGGCCTGCCAGTTGGCTACGTCGTTGCCATACTCGCTCGCAACTTTGCGTGAAAGGGACATGCCGCCTCCGTCGGCTTCGACGGGCCATAAATCTACGCCGCCGGGCTGATCTTCAGGATGCGAGCCATCACTAAAATTGACCCGGTCCACACGAATGTAATAGCGCTGGCCAAACTCATCCACGTCTCCGGGCATAGAAAGCTCCAACTTCTCGCCG
>CAZPJZ010000049.1:0-10650 GCA_964586995.1 uncultured Pirellulales bacterium
AGGCCGGCAGGCGAACGAAGTTAAAGCCGAAATCGCGTATCCAGCGGAAGTCATCCTCAGCCCAGTCTCCTCGGCTGCGCATCGTGAACATATCCAGCAGATTGAACCCTCGCCAGCGTGGAATCGCCGTTTGGGCGACGGATTGGCTTGCTTTTTCTCGTTTTTTCTCCGGCTGCTGGGCATACGCAGGCAGCGCTGCTGCCATTGCGCCGCCCGCCACCATTTTTAGAAACTTGCGTCGATTGTTGTTCATAAAGTCACCTCACTTGCAAAACCTGCTCAAATGAGCGAAAATTGAATAGTGCGAGTACCGCATATTAAATAGTAAATGGGAAATGTTCAATAGAAAATGCCATTGCCCGTAGTTGCGATAATTGGTCGGCCGAATGTCGGCAAAAGCAGTCTATTGAACGCGCTGGCTGGTGAGATGATTAGTATTGTTGAGCCGACAGCCGGCGTGACAAGAGACCGCGTCAGTACCTTCATCGGAAGAAACGACCGGTACTTCGAGCTTGTCGATACCGGCGGATACGGTATCGTGGATAAAGACCAGCTCAGCGAGCATATCGAACAGCAGATTCACCAGGCCATTGAATCGGCAAACCTCATCCTGTTTATGGTCGATATTCGCGACGGCCTTGTGCCGCTGGATAAGAAAACAGCACAACTTCTGCACAAGCAAAACCTTGATGTTATCGGCGTTGCCAACAAGGCGGATAGCGCCAAAATGTTTCCGGCCGCAGCCGAATTCTCCGAGCTTGGCTTTGGCGAATTTCTTTGTGTCTCTGCAAAAAACAACCTCAACAAAGCTGTTCTGCTTGATACGATCTTCGCCAGACTCGCAGAGTTAGGTTCGGCCGAGGGCGTTCCCCGGCAGCCTGCAATGAAGATCGCCATCGTCGGCAAGCGAAACACCGGCAAAAGTACGTTTCTGAATGCTATCGTGGGCTCGGAAAGGGTCATCGTCAGCGAAATACCCGGCACTACCAGAGACGCCGTAGATGTGCAATTTGAAAAGGACGGCAAAACCTTCACCATTATTGACACGCCGGGCATTAGAAAAAAAGGCAAGCTCGCCGACAGCATCGAGTTTTATAGTTACGTCCGCGCAACGCGCGCTATCTGCCGGGCGGATGTCGTACTTTTGTTGATAGATGCCACTGAGCCGGTCTCGCAGGTTGACAAAAAGCTGGGCAGCTTCATTGCACAGGAGTACAAAAGCTGTATCATTGTTGTCAACAAATGGGACCTGGCCAAGGGCTCAGCCGTTACGGGCGACTACCAGGGCTATTTGACCAAGACTCTTCCGGGTTTGAGCGTTGCTCCGATCGCGTTCACTACCGCGACCGAGGCAAAAAATGTGCAGTCGGTTTTAGACCTGGCAATCGAAATTTTCAAGCAGGCGACGACCCGGATACCGACGCACAAGCTGAATCAAGCGTTTGAAATGATAAAAGCTGAGCGCACGAGCAGGCGTGGGACCGGCTGGGCAAAGATTTACTATGCCACGCAGATTGCGACCAATCCGGTCACGATAGTTATGTTCGTAAATAATCCCGATCTGTTTGACGATAGTTACCGCCGATTTATTGTAGGCAGATTACGGCAGTTGCTGCCGATTCAGGAGGTGCCCATAAGGCTCCTGGCTCGGTCGCACAGAAAACGCAGCCGGTCTTAACTTTGAACATAAAACAATAGCTGATTACCTTACCATGGCAGATGGCGTGTTTGAGAGTAGCTAAGACCATAACATTCTTCCGGAGTGTCACATTATGTTAGCGATGGTCCTTCTTATTGCTGTTGGTTCACTTGCGCTGGCCTATTTTGTTTATGGGCGTTTTTTGGAAAGCCGTTATGGCGTGGATGATAGCCGTGCCACCCCCAGCCATACCGACTATGACGGCATCGACCGCGTTCCGGCGCATAAAGCGGTTCTGCTCGGCCATCACTTTTCCTCCATCGCCGGCGCCGGTCCAATAGTCGGGCCGGTTATTGCCGCAGTTGCCTTCGGCTGGGCTCCGGTTCTATTGTGGATCGTACTGGGCTCCATTTTTATCGGTGGCGTCCACGATTTTTCCGCGCTAATAGCTTCTGTGCGTCACAAGGCCCGCTCCATCGCCGAAATCGCAAAAGAATACATGTCCCCTCTGGCGTACAAGCTGTTTCTGGCGTTCATCTGGCTAAGTTTGGTTTATGTTCTGACAGTCTTTGCGGACCTAACCGCCACCACATTTGTTGAAGACGGCGGCGTTGCTACCTCCTCGATTTTGTTTATCGGTCTGGCTATCGCTTTCGGCCTGTCCATATACAGGTTAAAAATACCGCTGCTGTGGTCCTCGCTGGTCTTTGTGCCCCTCGTATTTGTCGGCGTTTGGGTCGGCCAGCAAATGCCCCTATCGGCAAACATAATTCCGCGTATCATTGGCGACGACCCCGGCAAGACATGGTGCGTTGTTTTGATCTTCTACTGTTTCATAGCCTCCACCACACCCGTATGGATATTACTGCAGCCCAGAGATTATCTGTCATCCTATCTACTGTACGCCTGCGTTTTGGGCGGCTTTCTTGGGGTGCTGCTGGGCGGATTCGAGATACATTATCCGGCCTTTGCCGGCTGGACCGCGCCAGAAGTCGGGGCGCTTTTCCCCATCCTGTTCATAACGGTAGCCTGCGGGGCTTGCTCCGGCTTTCATTCCATTGTCGCATCCGGGACTTCCGCAAAACAACTGAATAAAGAATCCGATGCAAGAACCATAGGCTACGGCTCAATGCTGCTTGAGGCCGTTGCGGCGCTGGTCGCGTTGGCCACGGTGGCCATTTTGACCAAGGGCGCCCCCATCACTGCCAAAGCGCCGCTGGTTATCTATGGCACGGGAATGGGCAATCTTTTGTCCTCTTTCGGTATACCTGAAAAGCTCGGTGCTGCCTTTGGTTTGCTGGCGCTATCGGCATTTGTTCTTACCACGTTAGATACGGCCACCAGACTAAGCCGATACATCTTCGAAGAATTCTTCGAACTCAAAGGCGCCTGCTGGCGGTATGTATCGACCCTGGCTACCCTGCTGCTGCCCGCCATATTTGTGTTAATCAACATCAAAGACCCCAGTGGCGCTGCTATGCCTGCCTGGAAGGCAATCTGGCCGGTTTTCGGAGCGACCAACCAACTCTTGGCCGGCTTGGTCCTGCTTGTCGTTGCCGTCTGGCTGAGAAAAACCGGCAAGAAAATAGGGTTTATACTCGGACCTATGGTTTTTATGAATGTCATGACGCTCTGGGCCTTGCTGTTACTGGTGAACAAATACCGTTTCTCCGCGATTGGAATAATCGCCGGTATACTATTGTTACTGGCACTGGTGCTAATATCTGAATCCTTCAAAACAGTCAAGAAGATCATCCGCACCTGATGAGCCGTGTCTTGACCTTCGGGCGTCCCTGGCATTGTGGATGCCGTTGAGCAGGTCATAGCCTTTCTGAGCTGGCGCGCTACGGCTGCTCAGTAGAAATGGGTACCAGCCTAAAACGAGCGACGACGCGAGGCTGGTTCAGCACTATCTCGTCCCTTTCGATAAACTCCTGAGGGAAATTATAGACAACTTCTCTTCTTAATGGCTCTTTGGACTCGGTGTCTTTGTCGTCAATTTCCAATATGACCTGATATCGCATACTCTCGTAGGCCTGCTTGGCTGCGCTGGTACCCCGGATACGAATGGTGCCTATCACCTCACTCAAATTCTCAACCTCCACTTTGTATCTGCCCAGCAGGTTCAAGCTCAATGCAATCCCGGGCTTGGCCCCGGTTATTGAATATTCCGTAAGCACATCTTCCGCCGGAGGCATTTTGATCTGTACCGCGGTCAGAGCATCTCTGGTCTGGCCGCCCGGCAACTCAACATAGGGCGTTTTCTTGATAGCAGAACGGCGGGCTTGAACAATTTCGTTCGGCATCAGCACGACTTTTGCGGTAGGGGTCTGGTCCGCCGGCACGTAGGCATCGACCGTTGCCGGCTCGGTGCTCACTTTTTGGGGGAATCCTTTCTCGTCAAGGCATTGAACGGTCAGCGTCTTTTTTACCAGCCTATCGACATTAACGATTAGATTCTGCGGCTCACAGTCCTCGACCGTGACGCCAAGGCTCCTTATTCGCTCGCTCTGTTTGAGGAAAGTGAGCACGTTAAGAGGCTGCTCGCCCGGCTCGGTGAGCCCCTGCTCTTCGGGCCTCAAGAAGAAATCGAGCTCCAACTTGCCCTTGTTCAGCATCTGCTCTATGTCGGCAATCTTCTTAGCCGGGCCCCTGAGCACAACATTTTCAACATAAACCGAATACACGAAAGACTCGTCCTGTCTGAAATTCACCAAGAGCGTTTTGACCGACTCGGGAGCCCTTATAGTGAGGCTGGGAATAGTGAAGTCTCTTTCTTGAGCCAGGTCGGCCCATACCCAGATCAGGACCGTTAAGAATATCACAATCGCTATTTTGCCGAGCTTGATCTTTCTGGCCATCTCGATGTGGAGCTGCTATGCCAATAAAGAATAAAACCTGCAATCTGGTCGTCAGCAAGGCCCATTTGCCCGCATTACTTGCGGGACAGGCCTGCTGTGCTATAAGTCTTACGCCTGCCTTTCCAGAGCCGCCCGAGAGCCCCAGCTAAGGCTGGGACCGCAGTGCCGGTCATCGTATTGAGCAAATGCGACCTGAGCTGCGACTCAGTTACGTTCCGGATTAAGTTTCCGCCCTCGGCAATGGAAATAGCGCCGGTTTGCTCGCTGACCACCAAACAGATCGCGTCCGAGCCGGCCGATATACCAATAGCCGCCCGATGACGCGAGCCCAAGGCCGCGATGCCAATGTCGTCTCGACTCGGCGAGTGGCCCTTGCCTTCTTTGAGAGACCCGGCCTCGGCCAAGGGCAACTGCACCCTCGCCGCCACGACTCTGTCATCTCGGATGACGACAGCCATATCATGAAGGCTCGTGCCAGGATGAAAAATGGTCTTGAGCAATTCCGCGGTCACGTTGGCGTCAATTCGAACGCCGGTCTCGATAAACTCACCCAGCGCGACCCGCCTTTCAACGACAATGATGGCCCCGATGCGAGCCGCGGAAAGTTCTGTGACAGCCGTTACGATCTCTTCGACTGTCTTTGTTAGCTTATGTGACGAGCCGGACCAGAAGCGAGGCTGCCCGATGCGCATAAGAACTCTGCGAATCTCCGGCTGGAAGCCCGCCACCGCGATAATCAGAACCGCAACCAGGAAGCCTTTGTAGAGGTACTGCAGCCTGACAAACTCAAGCTGCTCAACCACCAGATTCAAGACAAGAACGCCCGCTACTAGAATCAGAAGTACGCCCCGGAACAACCTCTCCCCGCGAGTGCCTTCCAGAAAGTCCACGACCCAGTAAACAACCAGGCCGATGAGAAAAAGCTCGATGCCGACCCTCCACCAAGCCTGCTGTGCCAATCGGCTAAGGTAATCTCTGAAAAAGATGAGCGTTTCCACAAATCCAATCCCTTCTACCAGCCGCAGGCACCTTGGCCAAACACCGTGTCAGGGTATTCTTTTGTCGGTGAGCTTGCTGGGACTATCCAGGAGCAAAATTCTATCTATGTCGGCCATCATCTCCTGCTGGTTAATGCGCAGAACCCGCTGGTGTCTTCTACGCCCTTCGGCGAGTGTCTCGCCCGGCTGGTCGCAGGAACGGCAGCCGCAAAGCAGCGAAAGCAAGCCCGACAATATAAGGGCAAAAGTAAAAAGCAAAAAGCCAAGACTTCTTACCTTTGAATGCCGAGATTTCAGTTTCTCCAGGCTTTTCATCACGTCGTTCCTTTTGAAATTGTATGACTCTGCATTTTCTTGGACATTGACTTCTGCATGGATAGCTCCGCCTATCTTCGGTTCAGACGGCGCAAAGCTCACCTGTTACGCGTGTATTATAGCACCAGGCTGCCAACCTGTCAATGCAAAAGCGGCCTGCTGCGCTTGATTCTTTGTCCGGCTTTAACACAAGTAATCATTTGGAATAATCGGCGCAAGGCGATAAAATACTGTTTCTAATTCTCTTGAGGCTGGCATATGCGAGAGACTTGCCTCGGGAGAATCCTGGTGATTCGGGCAGATTAACCTGTAAAATCGCTGCCGGACGCCGTTATTTGGGCCATGTTCGGATATGGATTTGGAAAAACCCATGACCATTCAGAGCAACACGATAACCATCGTGCCGCGATATGCTGAAACCGACCAAGGGGGCGTTGTCCACCACAGCGTGTACCCGGTGTGGTTCGAGATGGGACGCACCGAGCTTCTGCGAGCGAATGGCCTGGCCTACAAAGACCTTGAACAAGCGGGCGTGTTCTTCGTTGTCACGCAATTGTGGATAAAGTACCGCCGCCCTGCCAGATATGACGAAGAACTGCAACTGGAAACATCTTGCTCGGCCATGACCGCCAGCAGGGTCGAACACACCTATAATCTCAGGCGGGCCTACGACGGCGTTACCGTGGCCGAAGGCTCGACCGTCCTTGCCTGTGTCGACGCACAGGGGAAAATCCGCCGCGTACCCGAATTTATGTGTCCCAGACCGAATGCAAACGCCAGCAAAACCCAACGAAGGACCGGAAAGAGTGCTTTGGGTAAACAGAGTCTCGAAAAGAGGGCTTGACTTGCCGCGAGCGATTTACTAAGTTAAGGTATCTTCCGTGCGTAAAAATGGTCAGCCGCCGCCTTCGTTAAGCCTGGCTGTCCAGTGCGTGCGCGTGATACAGAAAAGCCAAGTGGCGACCAAAAAATACAACGACAAGGCCGGATCCGGGCGCCCCGGTGGTCCCCGGGAAAGTTGTGGCTTGTTCGGCATTTTCGGTGACCCGGATGCCGTGCAAAAGACCTATTTCGGCTTACACAGTCTTCAGCACCGCGGCCAAGAATCGGCGGGAATAGCTTCCAGCGACGGATACGACCTGCAGTGCTACAAGAGCATGGGCACCGTCAGGAGGGTGTTCCGCAGCGGCTCGGGCCTGTTGGAAAAGCTGGCAAATCCAATCGCGATCGGCCACGTGCGGTACTCAACGAGCGGGGCAAGCAAACCCATTAACAGTCAGCCTCTCTTGGCAGAGTACTCTGGCGGCCAGGTGGCCGTGGCCCACAACGGCAACCTGACAAACGCTGCCGAATTGCGACGGGAATTCGAGGCGTACGGCAGCATCTTCAACTCGACAAGCGATACGGAAGTCATCGTGCATCTGCTGGCCAAACCCACTCACGTCAGCAGGCCGGACCCGCTGGCTCACGTGCTGAACCACTTACGGGGAGCCTATTGCCTCTTGTTTTTGTTTGCCGATCACATTGCCGCGGCCCGAGACCCGTATGGCATCAGGCCTCTATCCGTCGGGCAAATGGAAAATGGCAGCTACGTAGTTGCCAGCGAAAGCTGCGCCCTTGATGCCGTAGGGGCAAAGTTCATCCGTGATATCGAGCCCGGCGAAATCGTCACCCTGGACCAAAACGGTCTTTCCAGCAGATTTTTCGTTGAGCCCGGCTCCATCAGGCCCGCCCACTGTATTTTTGAGCACATCTATTTTGCCAAGCAAAACAGTACCATCTTCGGCCAGAACGTCCACGAGTTCAGAAAAAGCCTCGGCAGGCAACTGGCACGCGAGCAGCCCGCCGACGCAGACGTCGTGATCCCCATCCCGGATTCCGGCATCTCCGCAGCCTTGGGATACGCACAGCAAAGCAACATACCCTTTGACATGGGCCTGGTCAGGAGCCACTATGTGGGCAGAACCTTCATCTCGCCGGACCAGCAAATCAGAGAGCTGGAAGTCAACCTCAAGCTGCAGGTCGTCGGCGCCGTTATCGGCAACAAACGTGTCGTGGTGGTAGATGACTCAATCGTTCGCGGTACAACCACCAGAGGAAAGATCAGAGCACTGCGCCAGGCCGGCGCAAAAGAAATACACATGCGGGTGAGCTGTCCGCCGATAAGGTTTCCCTGCTATTACGGCGTGGATTTCCCCACCAAAGAAGAGTTGCTGGCGAACAACCGCACTTTGTCGCAAATCAGAGAATTTCTTGAGGTCGATAGCGTCGGCTATATGTCTCTGGACGGACTGCTTGGCTGCGCCAATCTGCCGGCGGATCACTATTGCACGGCCTGCTGGACCGGCAACTATAGAATACCCGTCGATACGGCTTGTACAAAGCTAACGATGGAACGCCATCAAATACGTATACTTGGGCAATATGGTGATGTCTGACCGGAGCAGCAGAAAACCAACCCACAAATGACGGGTGGCGAGAAAATGAGCAAATACATCAGCTACGAACAGTCCGGCGTGAATATCGACGCCGGCGACCAATCGGCTGGACAAATCTATGCGAGTCTGGCCAGCACATTCGGCCCCAGAGTGATTGAACTGCCGGGCGGCTTTGCAGGCCTATTCCGCCTCGACTATGATGAAAGACTATTTAAGAAGAACTACAGCAGTCCAGTGCTGGTGGCCTGCACGGATGGAGTCGGCAGCAAGGTCCAACTGGCCGCCAAGATTAAAAAGTACGACACCGTCGGCATCGACCTTGTGGCGATGAACGTCAACGACATGCTGGTAGTGGGCGCCGAGCCGCTGTTCTTCCTGGACTACCTGGCGGTGCACAAGCTGGAGCCGAACGTGGTCGTCGAGATGGTCAAGGGCGTTGCCGCCGGCTGCCGACTTGCCGGCTGTGCATTGATCGGCGGAGAAACCGCTGAAATGCCCGACACGTATAAAAAAGACGACTTCGACATGGCAGGTTTTGCCGTCGGCGTGGTCGAACGCAAGAAAATCATCACCGCAAAGCTTGTCAAGGCTGGTGACGTCATTCTGGGCCTGGCCTCCAGCGGACTGCACAGCAACGGCTATACTCTGGTCCGCAACATCTGCCTCAAACGCCTGGGTCTGAAGATGACCGATGCGATGGATGAGCTCGACGGCGCCGTATTGGGTGACGTGCTACTGGAGCCGACACGAATATATGCTCGGTCGATAGTCAAGCTATTGGCACAGTACAAAGTTAAGCGAATCGTTCACGGCATGGCGCATATTACCGGCGGCGGGCTCGTGGGCAATATCCCTCGGGTGCTACCCAGAAACTGTGACGCAGCAATCAAGAAATCCAGTTGGCCTGTGCACAAAATATTCACGTTCCTGCAAGATAAGGGTCCCGTCGAAGAAGCAGAGATGTTCAGAGTTCTTAATATGGGGATAGGCTTTGTACTAATCGTGGCGGAGGACTTTGCCGACTCGATCACCAGGAAGTTAGCCAGCCTCGGCGAGACAGTCTACCCAATCGGCAGAATAACAACCGGCACCGGCAAAGTCGTCCTCAAATAGTCCTGCACTTGTGGGCCGTAGCTTGTGACGGGTCAGTCGAAAATCGAAAAGCGGCACTACAACACACACGTCGAGCAGCTTGCGGCAGCGACGGCCATCTACGCCGCCTTCGCTGTATATCTTTACGGGCCATACTTCAGAAGCTTCAACGTGCTGAATTACCTGCTGGTCCTTAACGCATGTCTGGGTGCTTTGGGTTGTTTTGTCTTGAGCCGACGGTGGGTCAGGGCATTTTCCGGCTCATTTTTTGCGGGTGCCCTGTACGGCTTCGGGCCTTTTTTTCTGGTTTTGGCTAAGTTCCATCCCACCGCTGGTCTGTTGGCCGCAAGCATACCCTGGTTATTCTGCCCGGCTGCACTTGCCGGTACGACCCGTTGGCGCCGGCTGAGCATGCCGCTTGCGACGCTTCCATTTTTGGCCATTCCGCTTTTCTTTCACTTATCCGCCCACTACCGCTTATTTGCCGCCTCAACGCAAGTCCGGCTGCATTGGGCCGATGCGCTTGGGCTGTTGGCCCCGCTGGTTGCGGCCCATCGCAGTCTGACAACGGTAGGCTTCTATCACGTCTCGTTAGCAATGCTGGTTATAGGCGTTGCCATGCTGCTGGCCGCCCGGCGAGTGGGCATAATCGTAATTCTCACTCTGGGCACAGTATTGGCCTGCTGCGATTCATTTTTTGATGTCAGTCCCATCATGTGGCTGAGCATACCCATGGTGTGCGGCTCGGTCTTGATCGGTGCCGGAATGAACGGGCTGGCTTCCGCTGGATTCGGTGATAGAAAATGGGTGTTGCTGGCTGCGGCGATTATGGGGGCACTTTCCATCGGCACACTGCTGCTGGCGACAAAATATTTTCAGGTATTCGCCGGGCTGGGGGCGAATTACGCGAAGCTCTTTACCGAGACCGCCCAGATGTACATACTGGGAGCAACCGCAGCAGGCATCATATTTTTCATCATTCGCGCCAACCAGCGTATCAGTACCTTACGGCAGATTGTTCTATGTTCGGCGATGGCAATAGATATATTCTTTAGCGCAAGGCTTATCGTCGATCGAATTCTGTAACGAGGCCGCCCATCGAGCATCTAATATCGGGACTTATGTCCTCCGTTTTTCCGGGCACAATATCCCGAGGCCGAGCAGGGCAATTGTCCCCGGCTCGGGGATCAAAAGAAGCGCATGAAGGTCGCCAGTAGGACCAATGCCTTCTCCACCGAATCATAGATTAAAGGTTTCTCGCTCGACCTGGCCCAAGTAGAATCGGCCATCGTTGCGCATGAATTTGA
>CAZPJZ010000050.1:0-10447 GCA_964586995.1 uncultured Pirellulales bacterium
CATAGCCCTGCCGCGCCAGTCCCTGGGCAAAGGCCTGGTATGGCTCGGCGGCCTTTCCATTCGACGTGTGACCGCAGGTCCCCACGACACCCGGCAGCGGAAATTCTCGCCCCTTGGGTATATACAGGTTGGCGGTTACTAAGAATCCGGGACGACTCTCGAAGATAACCTTTTCTATTTTGTATGTTTCACGCTCGACAACTCCGGTAATGCGGGGGTTAAGCGGGGTCTTTTCAGGCCAGTGGCCGAAGGATTGTTGTATTTTTTCGCGCACGTCGCGGACGTACGCTTCCGCATCAGCTTGTGTCTTCAAGGCAGCACGTCGCCGATCGGCTCTCGACTCGATGCGCCGCACCTGCTCGGCGAAATACTCCTGAACCATGCGCGGAAATCGGTTCAGGGGCGTGAGCGCATCGTCACGTGAGCCGGATGCGGCTTGGGCACTTGCTCCAAGCGGCCACATGGCCGGCATAAGAAGAAAAAGCAGACTGACCAGGCCCAGCCCGGCGACGCTTTGATCTGGTGACTTGCCATACGATTGTTCTGGACTGCCAAGGATTCTTACCATTTCTTATTCTCCATATTTGCCAAGCTTCTCTGCCAACTCTGCCAGCCTCTTGAGCCGCGCGGGCCTAACATGCGGGGCTACGCTGCACGCTGACGACAGGATGTAGCCGCTGCCAGGTTTACCGATTCTGATCCGATCTTTCACCGCTCGCTCAAAAGTCTGGTCATCGGCGTTGAGCATCTCATTTACGGCATCGAGATTTCCTTTGAAAAAGAATCGCTCGCCATACTTCGATTTTGCCTCGGCTAAATCCACGGTCCCCAGCGGCGGCGGATCCAACGTGTCGATCCCATCCACGCAGGTTTCGCTCATCAGGTCCAAGCGGTCGCCAATGGCACCGCAGGTGTGAACGTAAGATTTTGAGCCATGCTCACGTATTGCGCTGAAAACCTGGTCTTCATAGGGAGCCACAAATTCTTTATACATCTGCCGACTTATAAAGCCCGCCCCGGCAAAGGCCGAGCTGACCAGTATGGCATCAGGACCACAGCCGCCGTATAGTTGAACCTGTGCCAGGACATGCCGTGTCAAGACGGCGAGCAGTTGGTGGCACTTCTCAGGCTCGTCAACCAGAGCAAGCAGAGCTTGCTCATAGCCGAATAGCTCCATAAGATGCGTAAACGGCGAAAAAACTTCCACGTGTACTGAGACGTCCGGCGCCAACTGCTGCACCTTCCTGAGCGTGCTTGTGAACCATTCAGGATAAGCCCCGGCATCCGAAAGGTCGGCTTGCGGCTCTATGCCCCACAGCTCGGGAGCATGGCACGTATTCCATACGTAACCCGGCCGCCTATATGTGGCCGAGTCGTTTATATCGACCGTTCTATAATCTGCCCGCTCGAGAGGCGCTCGTCCGGGCCGGTATGTGTGTGGGTTGTCATCCGGCGGTACAGTTGTTTCCAGCCCGACATTCCAATATAGATATTCCACGTCGCCAATCTTTTTGTCAGATGCCAGTCTGCTTTTCCAGTCTGGGGGCCTACCCGGTATGTTCACCAGAATACCGTCGAATCCATATCTTCTCTGCAAATCAACCAGAGCGTTGGCAAAAGTCTCGCTGTCGAACCAGATATCTGACGGCCGATAGTCACAATTCGAAAAGTAGTGTCCCAGAGCCAGTTGGCACATCACCGGAACGCGGTCCGGCTCCCGGTGGTTCATCGCAGCCCATACTCGCTCTTTGGAATTCATACTCGTCACCGGATTGATTCTTCCGGCAGTTCAGATTTCACGCCCTCGTCAATGGGCATCTTGTCTGGCAGTGCGCCGGTTTCTTCCATAAGGCGCTTGAGTTCTGCTTTTAACTTAGCCACTCTTGCTGCACAGGCCGGGTCATCAATCAGATTCTTGGTTTCGCCGGGGTCGTCCCTGAGGTTGTACAATTCTGCCTTGTGTCGGTCTGGCCCGCCGTCGCCGTGCGGGTAGTGCACGTACTTCCAGTCGTCAGTCCGCACACCCCGGACGTTCGGAGTGTAAGGAAACTGACGCTCATAGTTGTACTCGTAATACCAGGATTTACGCCAGCCTTGGGTCCTGCCCTCAAATAGCGGCCTGAACGACCTGCCGTGTACGTTCTCAATAGGCGGTGCAGAACAAATGTCCAGGATGCTTGGTGCTACGTCGATATTGAGCACCATCTGCTCGATGACGGTGCCCGGCTTAATCAATTTCGGATAGCGAGCCAGAAGCGGTACGCGAATGCTCGGCTCGTGCATCGTGCGCTTGTCGGTCATCCCGTGCTCGCCAAGAAACATGCCGTTGTCGCCCGCAAAGATAATCAGGGTATTGTCAAGCTGCCCTGTTTGCTTGAGCGCCTGGTATATCCGCCCAACACTGTCGTCGACCGATTTGATCGTTGCGGTGTAAGACCGGACAAACTCGGCAAAATTCTTGACGGCTTCCGGGCTCCTGTCAGGAAATTTCTTGCGGAATCCATACAGCGGTCCATAGATGCCGTGCCACGTGTCGATCCGCTGCTTGACCCACTCGGGCTTACCCTGCAGCGCAAACGCGGTCTCGGGATATTTGATCTCGATGTGGTCGTAGATATGGCGGTACTTTTCTTCCGGCGTGAACGGCGTGTGGGGAGCCTTGTGACCGAGAATCAGTAGGAAGGGCCGATCGTGTCTTTTCTGGAGCCAATCGACGGCCATGTCCGTCACGCGATGGGTGTAGTACCCCTTCTTGACCATTCGCTGCCCATCTACATTGAACTGCGTATCGTAATAGTCTCCCTGCCCTTTATGACTGGCCCAATAATCGAAGCCAGGCCGTTTCTCGTCACTTTGCTCACCCATGTGCCACTTTCCGATATAAGCGGTTTCGTAGCCGGCCGTTTGCAGAACTCTCGGAAAGCTCGGCAAATCAACGGGATAATCGGTGAAATTATTTAGCACACCATGGGAGTGGGCATACAGACCTGACAGGAATGAGGCCCGGCTCGGCGAGCAAAGCGACGTAGTAACGAACGTGTTGGTAAATCGGGCACCCTCAGCCGCCAACCTATCGAGGTGAGGCGTGTGCAGATATGGGTGTCCTGCGCAGCTAAGCTGATCCCACGTCTGGTCATCGGTCAGGATAAATACAACGTTTGGCTGTCGGTCCGTGGCCTGACCAGACAGCGCACGCTGGGGGACAAGCGCGAATGCGACTGAGGTTTTCGCCGCACCTGCTATAAAAGCGCGGCGAGTTATTCCTGTTGTCATCTTTGCAGCCGACTGTTTTTTGCCTTGCATCGCTGATTTTCTCCCATTGAATAACAAAGTCCAGTCTAAATGCAACCATAGCGAACGCTGTTTTGCAAGCCCTTAATCACAAAATTGCCCAAGACCTGTGGAATGGGTGACTTTCTTACTGAGGATAATATAGCAAGACGAGATGGCCTTATATTCTTGCCATCGAGTTTGAATCCGCTATACTCGCCGGGCATATATACGCGCTAACCCGAAAGAAGCATTGTTTAAGGAGAGCGTTCAGTGAGAGTCTTGAAGTCTTCCCGCCTGATGGTTGTTTTCTTCGCGAGCCTGGTTACTTTCACGATTGGGTCGGACGGTGCGGACTGGCCGACCTACCGTAACGATAATGCGCGCAGCGGCTGCACATCTGAATCGCTGGCGACGCCACTGGTTCAGGATTGGGTCTATGTACCGATCCATCCGCCGCGACCGGCCTGGTCGCCGCCGGCAAGCCGACCACGAGAGGGCTTCATATTGCGCGACCGAGTAGACTTCGATGACGCCTTCCAGGTAGCCGCCGTGGGCGAGATGGTCTATTTCGGCTCATCAGCCGACCACAAAGTCTACGCCCTCGACGCCGCCACCGGTCAGCAGCGATGGTCCTTCTTTACCGGTGGACCAGTACGCCTCGCGCCAACAGTCTGGCAGGAAAAGGTCTTTGTCGGCTCCGATGACGGCTTTGTCTATTGCCTAAAGGCCGATGATGGAGAGCTAGTCTGGAAAATGCGCGGCGGACCCACCGATGAGAGGCTTTTGGGCAACGGCAAAATGATCTCACGATGGCCCATCCGCACTGGCGTACTAGTCGACGAAGAAGTAGCATACTTTGCCGCCGGAATCTTCCCGCACGAGAATGTCTATCTCTACGCGGTTCGTGCCGAAGACGGAACAATCATCTGGAAAAACGATACTATCAGCGAGCAAGATGCCTATCAGAATGACTTCTCGCCGCAAGGATATTTGCTGGCTGCCGGGATGCAGCTTTTTGCGCCGTCGGGCAGGTCTTTGCCGGCGGCTTTCAGCAAGACGAACGGCCAGATGGCATTCCACCGCAAGTATGGCTGGCGAGGCGAAGAGGCCGGCGGCGTCATCGGTGGTACATACGCCCTGTTGGCAGACGACCAGGTTTACGCCGGCGGTGAGTATCACGTGCTGGCGCTTGACCAAAAAACCGGCAGAACCGGATTCGCCTGGTTCCCAGGCCGACGCCTGACTATCCAGGGCAATATGGCCTACCTGGCAACCGGAAGCGAAATCCTCGCAATGGATAGATTAAAATACGCCGAAGCCAGCAAGCGCAGAAATTCTCTGGAGTTCAGGATCAAGACGCTGCGAAGCCAGTTGGCAAGTGCCACAGGCGAAAAACGCAAGCAATTGCAGGACCAGCTAAGAGCGGCCGAAAGAGAGCTTAGCGATCACAGCCGCAACAATGTTACACCCGCGGTAGGCTGGCAGGCGCCAAGCCAGTGCGAGGCGGAGCTTGTTGTTACCGCCAATCTGGTCGTTGCGGGCGGACAAGATAAGGTCGACGCGATGTCGCGGGACAGCGGTGAACTCCTCTGGACAGCCAAAGTCGACGGCAAGGCGTGCGGTCTGGCGGTGGCTAATGGACGCCTCTACGTCAGCACCGATACGGGCAAGATTTATTGCTTTGCTTGCGAAAAGACATCGAAATCCGAAATTCCCGCCGGACGCGGGGGGGCTACTAATCCTTACCCTAAAGATGAACTGACCGAGGTCTACCAAGCTGCGGCTGAAGCCATTGTGATGGAGACGGGTGTCACGAAGGGCTATTGCCTCATTGTCGGTGCTGAACGTGGCCGATTGGCATACGAGCTGGCCCGGCGGACAGACTTAATCATTATCGGCGTCGAACCGGTAGCGGAGAAAGTCCGCGCAGCGCGCCTGGCTCTGGATGCAGCAGGCTTATACGGCGACAGAGTAACCATTGACCGGGGCGAGCTTTCTGCGATGCCATACTCGAACTATTTTGCCAACTTGATCGTTTCCGATAGTCTTATCCTGACCGGGCAAATGCCGGGTGACCCCGCCAGACTTGTCCGACACATAAAGCCGTGCGGCGGCGCCATCTGTATGGGAGTGCCGGCAAACGTGCGCGGCAGCGGCTCTGCCGTATCTTCGGAACAACTGTCTTCATGGTTTGCGGCTCTGGAATTAGGCCGATGCCGGCTCAGTGAAACAAACGGACGCTGGGCTGTCCTGCGTCGCGGACCGCTGCCAGGCGCCGGCAAATGGACACATCAATATGCCGAGCCGGGCAATACTGCGTGCAGCGATGATTTGCATTTGGCAGGACCTCTCGGCTTGCTATGGTTTGGCGAGCCGGGCTCTGCGCCGATGGTTAATCGTCATGACGCGGCCGCCGCACCGCTGGCGATCAATGGGCGAATGTTTATTCAGGGCGAAAATATCGTTATGGCGTATGATTCCTACAACGGGATGCTGCTGTGGAAGCGCGAGATTCCAGGCGCTATGCGGACGCGGCTCAAGGCCAGAGAGTGCGGCAACTTAGCCGCCTCGCAGGACAGCTTCTTTATCGCCGTTGGTGACAAATGCCTTCGGCTCGATGCCGCGACAGGCGAAACTCGCGCAACTTATGTGATGCCCACCGTGTCTGAGGGTACGCGGCGCAGGTGGGGGTATCTGGCATACGTTGACGGTGTACTTTACGGCAGCGCGATGACGGAACTGGGCGTCTCCAGCTCGGTCTTTGCTATTGACGCTCGGGACAGCCGGTGCCTTTGGAGCTATGACGGCAAAAACATCGCCAACCTCACGATTGTTATCGGAGACGGCTGGATGTTCTTTGTGGACAGCTCCCTGACGCCGCACCAACGTGACACGTTGCTTGCGCAGGATAAATCACATCTGGCGAATTTACGAGGCGAGCAGGCAAAGAAAGCTGAAGAAAAACAAAAGCGGCTCGATGCACGGCTGGCCGTTGCGCTTGACGCACGGACAGGTGGGAAGCTCTGGGAAAAGCCGATCGATGTCACCGACTGTAGCAGAATCGGAATAGGCGGCGGCGAGCTGATGGCAATATACCGTGACGGCATAGTAGTTTTGTGCGGTGCTAACGCCAACGGCCATTACTGGAGGCAGTTCCTTGCCGGGGAGTTTTCACAACGCCGATTGGTGGCCCTGTCGGCTAAGACCGGTGACACATTGTGGGCAAAAGATGCCAACTATCGCCACCGCCCCATTGTTATTGGCGACACAATCATTGCCGAGCCTTGGGCGTTTGATCTGGCGACCGGTCGGCAGAAAACACGCCCACATCCGCTGACGGGTGCCGAGACAACGTGGCAGTTTCTGCGGCCTGGCCATCACTGCGGGGCAATCTCTGCGTGTCCGCAAATGCTGCTTATGCGCTCTGGATACACCAGCTACTACGACCTGCGCGAGGACGCCGGCATCCGGCATTTCGCCGGGCATCGACTCGGATGTTGGATCAATGGGATAGCGGCTGACGGCCTTGCGCTGGCGCCAGAAGCCAGTGCCGGTTGTATTTGCCTTTATCCGATAGTCTGTTCGCTGGCGCTTGAACCTCGTCCGCAGCAGCAGCGATGGGCAATCTACAGCAGCGGCGGCAACAATACGCCCGTGCAAAATCTCGCCATAAACTTCGGCGCCCCCGGCGACAGACGTGACTCCGCCAGCCAGCTTTGGCTTGCCTACCCCAGACCTGGTTTGCCGTCAGACCGAAAAGCTATGGGCTTTTCGGTCCAACTGCAAACAGAATTTCTTCAAGGTGGCGGATACCAAACTCAAAATTCAGAACTGACCCCCGCTCCTGTCTTGCGACAGGAAGACGCGGGGGCTGGCCCATGCCCCGCGTGGGTACTTACATCTTACGCACGCGGGCTTCGGCGTTGTACCGTCCCGCTGTTGGATGAGAGTGACGGCCCGGCCGATTATACGGTGACACTCTACTTTGCAGACTTAGAAAACCGGCAACAAGGACATCGCGTTTTCGACATCGCGCTGCAGGGCAAGGTCGCAGTCGAAAATTTCGATATCGTGCAGGAAGCTGGGGGTTCACTAACAACACTGGTACGGGAGTTCCCTGCCGTCAAAGTTGACCGCAACCTGGAGATAGAACTCATCCCGAAAAGCGAGCAGATGTCCTCATTAGACTGTGCACCAATTCTGTGCGGATTACAGGTGCGACGCAGCGCCGACTGAACAAAATGCAGAAGACAGAATTCAGAAGTCGCAAGCATGAATGGTGACAGCTTCATCCAGACAGAGGGCTTGACCAAGGTCTACTCATCCGGCAAGATTCAACTGTGTGCCCTGAAGGATGTGAATCTGACTATTGGCGAGGGGAAATTTTTCGGCGTAACGGGACCTTCGGGCTCGGGTAAATCTACACTGGTGAATCTGCTGGGCGGGCTGGATACGCCCTCATCCGGCCGAATAAAAGTGCAGGCAAGAGATATCTGCGAACTAAACAAAGAAGAGCTTGCTCTTTACCGGCGCTATCAGGTCGGGATGATCTTCCAATCGTTCAACCTGATTCCTTCCTACACTGCTTTGGAAAACGTGGCCTTTCCGCTGCTTTTTGCCGGCGTAGCTAAAAGGCAGAGGCGCCAGCGGGCGGCGGAAATGTTGTCCAGGGTGGGACTATATCCTCGAAAGGACCACCGCCCGGCGGAGCTTTCCGGCGGTGAGCAACAGAGAGTGGCCATTGCTCGTGCCCTGATCAATCAGCCAAGAATCTTGCTCGCCGATGAGCCTACCGGCAACCTCGACAGCATAACCTCACGTGAAATCGTGCAGACGCTGGCGGAGCTCAACAGAAATCAGGGCGTAACCGTCATTATGGTCTCCCACGAAGAGATGCTGCTTCAAGAATTCGGCCACGAAGTTATCCGCCTGCGAGATGGACAGGTTCTGGAACAGCAAAAATTCAGGTGATACGCCGATGAGAATATCCGACTACATCGGGCAATCTTTTTCCAATCTGGCAAGGAGAAAGCTCCGGACATTTCTGACCACTTTCGCAGTGGTGATCGGGATCGGCGCACTTGTTTCGATGTTCGCGTTCGGCCAGGGCGTCCAGAAAAACGTGACGGATAAATTCAAGGAGCTGGAGCTATTCAACTGTGTAAACGTTTTTCCGCCAACGGCGCAAGAGCATTCTCAATCCAAAGCCGCCCCGTCCGGCTGCGGCTCGGACGTTCGCCGAGATGAGAACCCAGCCGAAAGGACGGAAGGAGAACCTCAACAGGCGCCAGTTTTAGATGACGACTTTATCCAGCGGATAACCAAGATAGAGGGCGTGGAATCAGCTTTTGCCGAAATCCGTTTTCCGGCGATGGTTCGACTCAGGGAAAAGGAAAGATCAAGCCTTGTACAAGTCCTGCCGGCTAATGTTTGCCAGTCAGGGCTGGCCAAACTGCTGGCGGAAGGTGAGCCTTATACGGGGGACGATGCGAACTGCCTGATTATAAGTAACTCCCTGCTGCATAGTATGAAGGTCAAGGATGCCAAGACTGTTATTGGAGAACAGATTGAACTTTCTACTATAAGGTTTGATCCTAATCTTTTCAGTCCTGCCGCCATCGCATCCGTAATGCGAGGTGACGAGATTCCTTTTTCCAGAGACAGTTACACCTTCACCATTGTCGGCGTGGCGGAAAGGATGGAATTTGGCGGTTCCATGCTGGTGCGGAGCGATGTCTTCATTCCGCCCGGCCCATCAAAGAAAATGAAAAAAATATCGCTGACGAACATCTGGGATTTTTTCTCCGCCGCAGGCGGAGCACAGCAGGACAAGGGCTATTCAGCGGTAACCGTCAAGCTATCCTCTGCGAAGTATGTCCAGCCGGTTAGGCAGCAGATTGAAGATTGGGGTTTTAGGACCTTTGCTCTTATGGATGAGCTGAAGGAGATCAAAAGGGCCTTTATCTTCATGGATATGTTCCTGTTTGCGGTTGCCATGATAGGCATCACCGTCGCATCTCTGGGCATCGTCAACACAATGATTATGTCTATTCTGGAAAGGTATAGAGAGATTGGAATCGCCAAAGCGGTCGGTGCCAGCGATAAGGACGTGAAGAAGATATTCTTTTTCGAGTCCGGCGTCATAGGTTTTTTAGGCGGTATCTTCGGACTTGCCCTCGGATGGGTGGTAGGTCTGGTAATAAATGAAGTTGCCAACTTCTTCTTGGCCAGACAAGGGGTTCCTTACGTGGGTTACTTCAGCTTTCCGTGGTGGCTTTGTCTGGGAGCGGTGGCGTTCTCAGTATTGGTTAGCCTGGCCGCGGGCGTATATCCGACGTTGCGGGCCGCCCGCGTCGATCCGGTTGTAGCACTGCGCCACGATTGAACTTATTCGATGAGGTGCAGAAAACTGAGAATGCGTGGCCCCAAGATAAGCAGGGCGATGGCGACCGCACCGGCGGCTGAGATGAGCACCGCTCCTGCCGCAACGTCTTTGGCTTTTGCCACCAAAGGATGAAATTCCGCTGACGCTACGTTAGCCAGGAATTCCAGTGCCGTATTCAATGCTTCTGCGGTCCAAACGGCCATGATGGCGATCACAAGCCAGCACCAATCATGCGCCGAAAGGTGGAAAAAAGCACCTGCCACTAAGATGATGACAGAGGCCGTAGCGTGAACCCAGGCGTTGTGCTGAGATTTGAGCATCAAAATGATGCCGTGCACCGCGTGCCTGAAGCTTCGTATTCGCCCTGTAAGTGAGAACCGCTCGTTCATGGATTGTTCCGCCTGGTGCGCCGCAGCGTTCTCGGCAGCCGTCAGATGAAGCGTTTGCAGGTTCCTTGTCTGGCTCATATTGATATATCGGAGGAATTCGGGTCTGGGTTAATCAAAGGCCTGCCAGAAAATAGCATCTCGGCCTTGCGAGTGGTCGAATATAAGCTTCAACTGCTCTGCGTGCTACGGCAGCGACATCAAGAGTGACTTCATCGCAGAGGTCATTGCTGATTGATAGTTGGCGGTATCTCGTACGTGGAAGATAAAGCGTTTTTTTGAATTTTCATCGGGCGTCCATTCTGTTATCCCGCCGTCGTTACATCTAACCTCTATCGGGTCAAATGCGAAGATTGGCGGCTCTGCCACCTGGCCAATAGGGACTATGCTGCCATCCCGTACC
>CAZPJZ010000051.1:0-10322 GCA_964586995.1 uncultured Pirellulales bacterium
ACGATAAGGCCAAGAGCCGCCAAAGAGTGATGGGCGGCAGGCCGCAATCGAAAAAAGACGGGCTTCACACATGATGTGAAAGGCAACGCACAGAATTATGGCCCACGAGCACTTGCATTTCAAAGAGGACATTGCTGTCGAGCACACGCACGGCAAGCAGATACGTGTAAGTATGGCCCTATTGGGGACCCTGGCCGGCGGAATGCTCTTGATAAACAGTGGCATTGCCAGGTTCATTTACGGCCGGTCCAGTTTCAGCGCCGACTTTTTGGCCGTGATTGCGGCGGTACTGCTGGGGGCACCCATTGTCCTACACGCAGCAAGGAGCCTTATAAGAAAAGAAGCCCACATGGACGAATTGGTGGCGCTGGCGATCATCGGCGCGTTTGCCACGCATAATTACATGGCGGCCGGCGTTGTGGCCTTCTTCATGCTCTTGAGCGAACTGGTTGAGACTCGCACCGCCCTTGGCGCCCGCGCCTCAATCGAGGCGTTGATCCGGCTGACGCCCACGAAGGCCACTTTAGTCAACGGCCGGGGCGATGAGATAGAAGTGCCGGTTAGCAATCTGAAGCCGGGCGATTGTGTCCGCGTCCGGCCCGGCGACAACATACCCGCCGACGGCGAAGTGCTCAAAGGACTCAGCTCGGTCAACGAAGCGACCATAACCGGTGAATCTCTGCCCGTTGATAAGGTGCCGGGAATGCCGGTCTTTGCCGGCACGAACAATCTGACCGGTGTTCTGGATATCGCGGTAACCAAGGCCGGCAAAGATACCACGCTCGGCAAGGTCCAGTCGCTAATCATGCAGGCTGAACAGACCAAGATACCGATTATGAGGATAATCGACCGGTATGTCAGGTGGTATACGCCGACCATTGTGATGATCGCGGGCATCGTTCTATTTTTTACCAAAGACGTCAATAGGGCGATCACTATACTGGTTATTTCGTGTCCCTGTGCGTTGATTCTGGCGACGCCGACGGCAATGGTGGCGGCCATTTCGGCTTCGGCTCGGCTGGGAATCCTGATTAAAAATGTTGCCGACCTTGAAATTGCCGGCAAGATGACGGCTTTGGTGTTTGACAAGACCGGAACGGTGACGACGGGTCGGCTGTACGTGACGAAACTGACACCTGCCGAGAATGTTGAACCGGCTGACTTGTTGAGCACGGCGGCTTCAGCCGAGCAGATGAGCAAGCATCCCGCCGCACGGGCGCTGCTGGAAGTGGCAAAGGAGGCGAACCTTTCGCTGCCGGCCGTGGACGAATTCCAGGAGACTCCGGGCAAAGGCGTGACGGCGACGGTCGATTCGGCAAGAATCATCGTGGGACGAGATACCTTCCTTAAAGAAAACCACGTGGACGTAGCGGGTGTGCCGGACCCCGGCTTGCACGAAGAGCAAGGTTTCAGCACGCTCTACGTGGCCAAAGACGGCAGGTGTATCGGCTGGATCGGGCTGCAAGATAAGACGCGTCCGGAAGCCCGCCACGCTGTTGACGAATTGCTCAGAATCGGGGTCAAGAGAATGACGATGCTCACCGGAGACCGGCAGGAAGTGGCCAACCGGGTGGCTGCCGAGCTGGGCTGCACGGACGTCAAAGCACAGTGCTTGCCCGCCGATAAGCTGCGAATTGTCGAGCAGGTCAAAAAAGACGGACACACGGTGGCGGTGGTCGGTGACGGGATCAACGATGCACCGGCTCTGGCCGCGGGCGACCTGGGTATTGCGATGGGTGCCGCCGGCAGCGACGTGGCTATCAATTCCGCCTCCATCGCTCTGATGAGCGACGATTTGAGACGGCTGCCTTTCCTTGTGCGGCTTTCACGAAAGACCAGAGGGATTATTACCCAGAACCTCTCCTTCGGCATCGTATTTATTCTTCTTGGTGTGGCCGCAGCATCCGCAGCGTGGCTGTCGGCCGTTTATGCCGCCGTACTGCACTTTTTGGGGACCCTGATTGTCGTGTTCAATAGCGCCCGCCTTGTCCGCTACGGTGAAGAACTCAGCCACGAGCCGCGCTGACGAAAAGCGAGGGACCGAGCATGCAATACGCCATCGAGACTTTCGCATTAACGAAGATTTTTTCGGACTGGTGGGGGCGGGATAAAGTCTGCGCTGTTGACCAGTTGAATCTGAAGGTCCAGTACAACGAGGTTTTCGGCCTGTTAGGTCCGAACGGCTCAGGCAAGACGACGACTCTCAAAATGCTGCTTGGCCTGCTCCATCCCACCAAGGGAAGGGCGGTTGTTCTGGGCGGTGAGGGTTCCGACCCGAAAGTCAACGCCCGCATCGGCTTTCTGCCGGAAGAGTCGTATCTCTACCGATACCTAAATGCCCGCGAAACACTGGATTTTTATGGCCGGCTGTTTGCTCTGCCGGCCAAGGTGCGCAAGATGCGCATCGAAGCCCTGCTGGATATGGTCGGGCTAAAAGCGGTCGCAAACAGGCCGGTGGGAACGTTTTCAAAGGGCATGGCGCGCAGAATCGGCCTGGCACAAGCCCTGATAAATGACCCCGACCTATTGATACTCGACGAGCCAACCACCGGACTGGACCCCATAGGTACCAGGCAGATAAAAGACCTCATTCTCAGACTGGCACAACGTGGCAAAACAATCTTGCTTTCTAGCCATCTATTGGCCGACGTTGAGGACGTCTGCGATCGGATTGCCATTCTGTATGGGGGCAAGATTCGGGCGCAAGGCAGGGTCGCAGAGCTCCTGCAGCAGGCAGACAAAAGACAAATAACCACCGGCGCTATCAGTGACACGGCGATGGAAAAGATAAAGCAGATAGTGGCGCAGGAGGATACCGAGTGCCTTGTGAGTTCTCCCATGGAGCGGCTGGAAAGTTACTTCATTAGAACGGTAGAAGCGGCTCAAGAACAAGCGCAACCGACCAGCGGCGCGGTCAGCACAACACGAATCGGCGATTTTCTGGCTGCCGAAGCCCGTGCCGAACACATACTCGATAAGCTTGTCTCGGCACCCGTGCTGCCGGAGATAAAGCCGGAGGCTCCGCTGAGCGAGCAAGTCGCTGCGGCCGAAGGTGCCGATTCTCAGCCGGACGAGTCCCTCTTGCACCGGCTGACCCGGCCGGCTGAGCCCGTCCAGCCTGAACGAGTCGGCCCCGGCGCATACGCCGAGCCGGTTGAACCGAAACCTCTCGAGCAAGAGCAGGTCAAGAAGAATGTTCTGGACGAGCTGACGGGCCGCGGCCACGCTCAAGACAAGGACAAAGAGCAGCCCGCTCAGGACGAGTCTAAGGTCGGAGATTCCGGTGATGCATAGCATTTGGGCCGTTGCCGAGAACACAGTAAAGCAGGCGCTGCGGATGAAGATTGCCGCTGCCTTTGTCATCCTGCTGCTGGTGCTGCTGCCCGTGCTGGGTGCCACCGTGACCGGCGACGGCACCTTGAAAGGCAGGCTGCAAACGTTCGTCAGCTACGGTCTGTCGCTGACCAGCATTCTACTTTGTTTGCTGAGTATCATTGTCTCGGTGTACTCCCTCACCAGCGACATACAGCAGAAACAAATCTACACGGTAGTCACCAAGCCTGTGCGCCGCTTCCAGCTTCTCTTGGGTAAGCTGCTCGGAGTCATATTATTGAACGCGGCCTTGCTCGTGCTGTTCTCAACCATCATATACGCCATCACAGTTTATATCCCAAGACATTTCAAAGTGACTGAAGCTGAACTTGGCCGGCTTATGGCAAGGTATTCCGAGGCGCTGCAAGACGAGCTTTCAAAAACGGGTGCCCGTTATTCGCAAGAGCTGGAAGCGCAGCTCCTTCACAGCAATGCCCGTCTTTTCAATCTCCAAGCTGAGATTCTTGACCTGGAGGCAAAACTGACGCAGGTCAAAAATGAGTTCTATACCGCCAGGGCCAGTGTGGTCCCTCCGGATGTTGACGTCACTGGAGAGGTCCAGGAAACGTACAGGAAGCTTCAGCAAAGCGGTCAAATGCCTGAAGGCATGTCGCCTGAGGCAATTATCAGAGAGCTGACAAGCAGAAAAAAACTTGAGAAACGGGCCGTCGGAGTCAACAGCCAACTGATTTGGGAATTCCCCAAGGTCAAGCCCGTGGACCCCAGTGGCAGCATCTTCATAAGATTCAAATGCGATGTGTCGGTGACCCCGCCCGATTCGCAGGTCTACACTCGGTGGTTCGTGGGTGACTATCGGCAGATCAAGTATGGTACGCAAGCCAGGACACCGATATACCAAAGCCCTATCCGTAAGGACCCCGTCCGCACGTTTCGGGAGATGGAGGTTCCCGCCGACGCCGTGGCGGAAGACGGCTACCTGGCGCTCGGATTCATGAACGTTCCGCTTAACGACACGGTGATCATCTTCCCTCTGGAAGACGGCCTGGAGGTGCTCTACAAAGCCGACACGTTCACCAACAATTTTCTAAGGGCCGTTCTTCTTATCCTGTTTCGTTTGGTGTTCCTGGCCTGTTTGGGCGTGCTGGCCGCTACGTTCCTGTCCTTTCCGGTGGCTATTTTGTTCTCTCTTGTCGTTTTCCTTACCGCAACCTTCAGCGGTTTCGTTCTGGAGTCCTTCGATTCGCTGGGCACGAATTTAACGGGCGTGTACTCTTATACAGTCAGGCCCGTCATCCAACTACTGCCGCAGTTCGATAAATTTAATCCCACAAAGTATCTGGTTCCGGCACGACTGCTGAGCTGGTCCTTGCTGGCAAAGGTGGGGGCCCTTATGATCTGCGTCAAATCGCTTCTTCTAATGCTGCTCGGCCTGCTGATTTTCAGTTTCAAAGAGATTGCAAGAATTACGGTTTGAATCGCGCGGGAGCTCGCCGTTTCTCATGCGGTTACGCGACATAATAATTTGCATTTGCTGTGTTGTTGTGGGCATCGGGTTGCTCATCACGGCGAGTATGCGTCTGGATTACATAAATTCTCAGCGGCAGCAGATGAAGCTGATTATCAACGAGCCGCTCGAAAATGCGCCGCCGTCGCTGGCGTTCGCCACGGTGGCCATGGGTGCGTTTCGCGGGCTGGTCGTGGATATCTTGTGGATGCGGGCGGACAAGCTAAAAGAGGAAGGGCAGTTTTTTGACGCCAGACAGCTTGCCGAGTGGATAACCCGCTTGCAGCCGCGATTTGCCGCCGTGTGGGAGTTTCACGCCTGGAATATGGCGTACAACATCTCCGTTGCGATTCCCGCCAATCAGCCGGACCAGCGCTGGCGCTGGGTAAAAAATGGGTACGAACTTCTGCGAGACCAGGGCATCCCACTAAACCCAAAGTCGCTCAATCTCTATCGCGAGCTTGCCCGCATCTTTCAGCACAAGATAGGCGGTGTGTCCGATGACGCCCACGAGTATTACAAGCTGCAACTGGCGCTGGCCCTGGAGCCGCTGCTGCGCTCGCAAGACAACCAGCTTGACTGGCAGGACAACCGCTATTTTCAGGCCCTGGCCAAAGCGCCTGCCGAGTGGGACAGCGTCGTAAAGGACCCCAATTTCAGCGGGCTGGTCACGGCTCTGAAGTCGGCCGACAAGACCTTCACTGCTGATGATAAGTTTGTCAGCAATTATTTGTCGTTAAGGCAGAAGCCCGAGCGGTTCAATCCGGCCGCCTTCCAGGTCATAGAAGATTTCAGAGGTACACCGGCCCTGAAACAGTTTGACCTTTTCGCCAAGGCCTACCAACTGCGCAACACCTGGAAGCTGGATCCGGCTGACATGCAGCAGTTGAATCAGACCCACGGCCCTGCAGACTTCAACGATCCCAACAAACACTTTCCGCTGGATTGGCGGCATCCGGACAGTCATGCGATTTATTGGGCCGTCAAAGGGCTTCGAGAGGTCAGCAGGGACCAAACCCGCCAAATCAGTATAACCGAAACCAACACGGACCGTATCGTCGGACACAGCCTGCAGAACCTCTTCCGTTACGGAAAGATTTTCATCTACGATGTCCCCGTCACGGTACAGGTAGAGGGAGCCTCGCAGTCGGAGGCAAAAACAGCAAAAGAAATATATCTGCGTCCGGATTTAAGGATGTTTTACCCATACCACCAGGCGTTGCTCGCTATTCTGGAAAAATACAAAAGCGACAAGGACGAGGGCTCGTACAAATCCCTGCAGGACGGTCACCGCAACATGCTCAAGAACGCTACTTTGCTGTTCTATCAGGCAGGCCACGAGCGGATGGCGCAGAGAATCTATAGTGACCTGCGAAAACGTTATCCACGGCAGGAGTTTGACGTTCCGCTGGTCCAGTTTGCCAGAAACCGTTTGACTGAGGAGCTGGAAAGTCTCGGCATCTTTGACGCCAGAGAGCAGGTAATCGCACTTCTGAGAGAAAGTTATTTCAGATACGCCCTGCGTGACGACAGCGAAGCGTTCGGCAGAGAAAAGCTGGCCAGAGAAGTCTGGAACCATTACCAGTCAAAATACCCTGATAATCAGAGGATCAATCTGGAGGACTTCCGGTTGTTGCGGTATTTCGCGCTGTGGGATTTCCTTAACGACTCGTTATATCCACCAAATCTGAGAAGCAACTTGCTTGGCAGGATGAAAATCGAGAGGCCCGATGTCTACGAGCAATTGAAGGGGCAGGAAGAAAAACTCATGAAAGACCTGGAAAAATCGCAATAGCAAACATAGTCGGCTTCAACCATGCAGGACATACCGCGGCGACAACTGACCCCTTCACAAAGAAAAGCCGTCTTTCATATTGAGGGGCCATTACTCGTACTTGCCGGCCCGGGCAGCGGCAAAACCCGCGTCATCACCTGCCGAATCGCGGCACTTATTGATTCCGGAGTCAAACCATATAATATTTGTGCGATCACCTTCACGAACAAGGCGGCTGACGAGATGCGTCAAAGAGCCGTTGCGCTGGGGGCATCAGCAGGCGCCCACATCAGCACCTTCCATTCTTTGTGCGTTAGAGTCCTTCGCCAGTACGCCGATAAGGCAGGCATAAAGCCGAGCTTCAGCATTTATAACGAGGCCGACCAGAGCAGATGCATCAGGCAGGCGGTCAAGGACTGTGAGCTTGACGCCACAAATTTTCCACCGGCCCGAATCCTCGAACATATCTCCAAGCTGAAAAACAATCTTATGGACGTGGACTTCTTCGAGGCTCAGGCGGACGATTTTTTAGCCGTGACATTGGCCAAAGTCTACGGCCGCTACCAGCAGATTCTGCGCCAGCATAACGCCCTGGACTTTGACGACCTGCTAATGAAGACTGCTTTCTTGCTGGAAGGCTGGCCCGAAGTTTGCGGCGAGCTTTCGGACCGTTTCAGATTCCTGCTTATCGACGAGTATCAGGACACGAATCACGCCCAGTATAGAATCGCCAAAGCCCTGGCTTCGCGGCACAACAACATTTGCGCAACCGGCGATCCGGACCAATCGATCTACCGCTGGCGCGGGGCCGACATCCGCAATATATTGGCCTTTGAAAAAGACTGGCCCGACGCCACAGTTGTCAAGCTGGAAGAGAATTTCCGCAGCAGCGCCAACATCCTTGAATTGGCGGATAATCTCATTACCCATAACGAGAACCGAAAGCAGAAGAAACTCGTGCCCACGAAACCGCGGGTAAAGGACGTTTGCGTTGGGTCTTATGAGGATGAGCACCAAGAAGCTCGTGCCGTTGCCCGACAGGTGCAAGAGCTGGCCGAGCAGGGCAGTTCTCTCAAAGAAATAGCCGTTTTCTACCGCGTCAACGCGATGAGCAGGGTGCTGGAAGAGGCGTTTGTGCGGAATCGGATTGCCTACCAGATCGTTCGCGGCGTGGAATTCTACACCCGCAAGGAGATTCGCGACGTCCTGGCTTATCTGAAAGTCCTGGTCAATCCTGATGACGAGATCGCCCTGTTGCGTGTGATTAACACACCGGCCCGCGGCGTGGGCAAGGTCACAATCGATAGGATGCGCTTCTATGCCGCCCAGGCCGGCATCAGTCTATTCGAGGCTCTCAAGCGCGCCGAGCACATAGATTCTCTCAGCAAGGCGGCAAGAGCAAAAGTTGCGGCCCTTACAGACATGCTGGAAGGGTTCAAAAAGGGCATTGCCGGTGAGGTGGCGCCGCTTGCAGAGCGGGTCTTAGTCAAATCCGGGCTGAAAGAATCTCTGCGGGCGGCCGGGCCCGAAGGCCAGAACGCGCTTGAGAACGTCAATGAGCTTATAAACGCCGCTGCTCAATACGACCAGCAGGCCGACCAGCCATCGCTGGTCGATTATCTTCAGCAAATATCGCTGTTCAGCGATGTTGACCGCTATGATACATCCAGTGACTGTGTTGCCTTGATGACTCTACACGCCGCAAAGGGCCTGGAATTCGAGAACGTCTTTATCGTGGGCCTGGAAGAGGGTCTATTGCCACATGAGAGGTCAGATACCAGCAACCGGGACGATTTAGAGGAAGAGCGCAGGCTCCTTTTTGTAGGCATCACCCGCGCCAAAGCGGGCTTACACATAAGCTACGCCTGCTATCGAACGGTTCGCGGACAGATGCAGCGGACAATACCCTCGCAGTTTCTATTTGAGCTGGGCCGTGGCTCAGCGGAAACCGATAATCTTGTTCCCGCCAAGGTGGAAATCCGTTGTTCCACGCAGGAGTTTGATGCGGGTGAGTTGGTTCGGCACAAATCGTTTGGCCTGGGCCGGGTGAAGAAATTCACCGACATGGGTGAAAACAGTATTGTCGTAGTCGAGTTCAGTTCTGGACAGACAAAATCACTGATGGTAAAATACGCCGACCTTTGTAGGGTAAATCCTTAGTCTGCGGCTTTGCGGCAGGTCCGGAGCCGGTAATTGATGACACTTACTCGCAGAAAATCGAAAGGTGGAGAATGAAAATGGACAGCCAAATTAATCGAAGAGAATTCCTGCAACTGACAGCGGCAGGAAGTGCGGCGTGCCTCGGTGGCGGAAGCATTCTGGCGCTGGGTGCTGCAGCGCCACAGGGCTCCAAGCTTGTAAGTCCTGGGTGCAGAGGCACAAAAGTCAAGGTGGCCAGAATCTATATGGGAACCTCACACGGGCTATGGCCCAAGCCGAACCTTGATTTCAAGAACGAGGTACGGCTCTATGAGTCTGAATTTGCCAAATTGAAAAATGAATTGTCAGACGTAGATTTTGTGGTTGATGAGCTTGTCGGCTCCGCAGAGCAGATCGTAGCGCTCAAGGGCAGATTGCAGAATGTTGATGGTATTCTGGCGATTCACTTCAACATTGGGATACGCCCGATTCTCGACGAAATTCTGCGTGTCGGTCGGCCCACGGTGGTTTTCGCCCGTCCCTATTCCGGGCATGGCTGGACCGGGTTCGGCAGCCTGCAGAGGCAGGAATTAGGGGCAAAAATGGAATGTATGCTCACCAGCGATTTCAAGCAACTGGCACTGGCCATAAGACCGTTCCGAGCCATTCACCATCTGAGAGAGGCCAAGATCCTCAACGTGACGGAGCGGTCATTTGCCGGCTACGCTAAGAGTGTGAAAGAAAAATTTGGAACAGAGATCAAACAAGTCAGTCTCAAGCAGGTGCAGGATGCCTATGACGCTGTAGACGACAAAGAGGCCAGAGCGGAAACCGAACGGTGGATCCGGCAGGCGGACAAAGTGGTCGAACCGTCCAAGGACGATATATTCAAATCCTGCAAGCTGGCGCTGGCTCTGGAAAGGCTGCTGAACGAGGAAAACGCGACGGTGATGACAGTCGATTGCTATGGCACGATGTGGGACAAGACCATTAGGCTGCCCGCCTATCCGTGCGTGGGCTTCACGAGGCTGAATAACATGGGCTTAGGCGGCATTTGTGAATCGGATCTGCAATCTGCCATGACTCACATCATATTCCAGGGACTGGTGGGCAAGCCCGGGTTTATCAGCGATCCCACCGTGGATGAGTCCAACAACAGCATCATCCTGGCACACTGTCTGGGGACCACGAAAATGGACGGCCCGGATGGTCCAGCCGCCCCATATAAGCTCAGGACCGTCATGGAGCGACGAGAGGGGGTCGTGCCGCAGGTCGAAATGCGCATAGGCGAAAGGGCCACGCAGGCAATCTTGATTGGCACCGACTCTTTGCTATATTTCACCGGCGATATCATCGCTGCGCCCGTGGCGCTTGAGGATGACCGGGGCTGCCGCACCAAGATTACCGTCAAGGTGGACGGCGACGTGAGGAAACTGTGGAAGAATTGGTCTAACGGGTTGCACCGGCAGACCTGCTACGGAGACATCACACGAGAGCTTGAGCTTCTTTGCAGATTTAAGGATATTAAGATGGTCAACGAGGCCGTTTAGCTCCGCCGGCCATAGTAATTCT
>CAZPJZ010000052.1:0-10074 GCA_964586995.1 uncultured Pirellulales bacterium
CCACTCGTGCACGAAATAGATCAGCCCCATGGACCCGTGGATGATGGACATCCAAACCTCACATCGGACCTGCTGCGGCGTGGGTTTGCTTTTGGGATTTTGGATCCGGGTACATTCAATGCAGTTCCATACAACTTGTTTACCTTGGGTCCATTCCATCAGGCGCTCGACGCCCTGGGCGACATACCAGAGTTTGCCGGACACGGCCGGGCTTGGGTGAACGACCGGATAGATATCGAACGAGGCGATGTCACAGCCTTTCACGTATTCGGGATAGTCCTCAGGGTGATTGGTGCGCACGCCCCGGCCATGCCAGCCGTCCCAGGCCACCCCCTGGCCAAGATTCAAGAGGACCGGCCGGGTCGGGTCCGCGCTGCGAATCCTGCGGTAGTCCTCAACGATCCTGTCCGGCGGGATCGGCGGACCGTAGCCTTTGCCCGCTCCCAGAGACTGGGCGTTATCAGGCTCATCGCCGTGCATCCAGCCGATGATGGTCGAATCATCGACGTGCTTCAGGCCCACCTCGTTTTGATGGCAGATGACTTTCATGCCGGCCTTCTTAAGCTCCGCCAGTTGGCTTTCTGTCGGTCCTCTCCACAGGCCCACGTAGGTGTTAAAGCCCGCAGCTTGGTACTGTCCGGCTTTGGCCGGACTCTGCAGCCACACAGCAATAGGAAAGAACGCTGCCTCGTCAGACGGCCCGTTACTCCACTTGCTGTAAGGGCTGGCGGCAGCCGGTTCTGCATGAACACTGCCCCAGGCGATAAGACACAGGACCGCAAGCACCCTGAGTGACATAGAATTTGGACTCCAAAAGCGCGCCTCGCACAGCTACCCGTAGCTGGCAGGGCTAAAATTCAGCATCCTTTTGTGCCGAATTAACGACGCCCGATCTCCCTCATCATCATCTCCTCCATCATCATGTAGTCCTCAGTCCCCATATCTTCGTATGGCTGCGAGACCGTCGGACGCCTTCTGCCACCCAGTCTACTGTTCCAAGCTCTAAAGGGCTCGGGAGGCTCGCGTTGAGCTCTTTGAATCTCGTAAAACGCCGCGAGCAATCCTTCGGGCCAATTTCTGGGCTTGATGGGCATCCGTTCTATTTCGATTCCACTATACGTATAGAGCATATCATGATAATTACGGGGACGCAGCGACCCAGGACCGGTCCAATCACTCACGGGAACAGCATCCACAAGAACCGCTCCCGTACTATAATCAATAGTATCCGGAACTACAGGCTTCTGCTCAACCGGCATAAAAGCATCCATGGCTGCCAACGGCATTCGGCGATCTCTGATGGGCTTCTTGTCCTCTTGGCGTTCGGTCTGAACAACCTTTCCTATAACTTCACCCGGCCGGACGCGAAACTCCTCACTGTGCCAGTAGCCTAACACAAATTTTGAGACCTGCACACTGACAGTCTTAGCAGCTTCTTGGACGTCATTGGCGAAAAAGTACAGTCTTGCCGGGATGCGTACCGGCTGCGTCGCGTCAGAGAAGTTGCTCCACAGAATGACCTGGTTTCTCTGCGATACGTCTTGCTTGTTCGACGCGGCCGCCCCAGCGACGGGATTGAAAACACCTAAACGGATTCTGTACCGGTAGGTCTTTGCCGGCTCAACCGTATCATCGAAAGCCCAGAAAAGCAGGGGCTCGCGCATCTTGGCCAGGTCGGTCCTGCGTGTAATCATCAAATCATCAAAGTCATAATAGATGTCACTTGAGGTAGGTTCCCTTGGAATCTCCCTACCTCCCGGCAAGTACTGCGTCTCGATGTCGCGTTCACTGGCCCGGCCTCTTGTCCGGGGCAGTGTTCCTCTATCACCGGGCACGCCATACAGGCCGCTATCATCGTAAAGTCCTGGTCCCACATCAGTTCGACCGGATACCCCTCGGTCCGTGGCGCGGGCTCGGGGACGCCTCTGGCCCGTACCATAGAGCCCTTGCCCTTGGGTCCCCTGGTAGGCATCATAGGTTCCGCCGGTCCTGCCTGGCACAGACCTTGTTCCGGCTATCCCGCCACGCCGGCTGTCAAGCCGGTTCTGCTCATCCTGCTTCTTCTCGTCCTCTCTTTCCTTGCGTTTCTCCTCCATCTTCTCTCTTGCCTGCAGCTCAACAAAACGCCTATGTAACGAGGGAGGAAACCACTCCACATTTGACGACGCTATCTGGTAAGCCGTAGGCTGTAATAGATCCATTTTCACTTCAGGGTTGTCGAATTGAAGCAACTGGACTTTTGTTCCGCCGGGCGGCAAATCCTGCTCGGCCTGCACAACCTCGAGCATCCGCTTGCGATGGTCAATCTTGGCGCGAGGAACATTCTGCCAATCACTCCAACCGCCGTCTTCAAGTAATTCCTGCCTCTGTAACTGCACCGCCGCGAAGACGGGGATCGCCAGACAAGGGTCACGCCATTCTATCGGAACGTCCTCGCTGGCAAAGCATCGACGAAACTCTCGATACAAGGCCGCCACGTCATACTTCGCTTCCACGGTGACCAAGTCGATATCGTTCGGCTCAGTGGCACTCTTGTCATAGGTATTCTGTGGAGTAATCGGGACAATGGGCACGTAGGCAGCAGCTCGCAGATGCTCCACTGACACGTCCTTGACCTCTCCAATTCGTGGCATCTCATATTTCCTGTGGGCTACTACCGCCATCGAGGTGTGACCTGGCAACGGCGGGTACAGGCTCGGATCCACGTCGATAGCAGAATCCATCATCGCCAGGAAGCCATCCACCCGGGGCTGGTAAGGCGGCTCAGCTCTGGCCGGCTGCTCCAGTTTGAGCTTTATGGAGTCGGCCTGCGCCTTGATGTAAGAGTCTATTTCGCCCGGACTAAATTCCTTCGCGTCGTACGACACTACATTGGGACTGAAAAGAACCCGTGTCAGCAATAGCCAGATACACACCAGTCCCACGACGCCCAGAACCACCTTTTCAATATGCTCTTCGAAGAAGCTGCTTGCCTTTGCACTTATCTTACTCATAACACATATCCCTCATCTCACATCTGGTAGCATTTTTCAGATTTTTCGGCTGTATTATCGTCTGCCCGTCTGGACCTCCGCGCTAAGTGCGTCCTTGACAAGCTGGGGCTTAATTGGCTCGTAGCCGGCTTTATTAAATACATATTCGCAAATCAGATCCAACTCCACCACGGCATCTTCGCCATAACGGTATAGTTCGTGGTCCATGTTGGTGTCCCGGTCAAAGGATTTCATACTGCTTTCCAAAACCGTTATTTGATTGTGCTTGAACGTCTGCTCCGGCAGCTCGCCCAAATAACCTCTGAATTTATGCTGCTTAGCGCTGCATAGCTCTTGCATAAACGGCAGAACCTTATCTGCGCTAATCACAACACCCATTCGGAAATGTACTACGTCAATATCAGCGTCACAAAATCTTGCCGTGCAGGGCACAATCAGCGCGTCTTCAAGCGAACGAACGTAGCTGGGCTGGATGGCTTGCTCTTTTGCACCCTGGGTACGTCTTCTAACGAATCCCATGTAAGGCCCGCGCCTGACTCCGCTCAAGCCGAACTCGACCCTCAGCAGCCGTTTGACCGGCGAAGTAAAGACGCTCGTTGACCCCGAATTCATGGCCGCTATCGTGTCGATGACATCTTCGATGATCCAATAACCCAGTTGCCAATACCAGCAATTTCTCAGTGCCTCGTCTGCGCCGGCATATTGATACGTTCCCCAATAATCGTACCCGCTCAAGACAGATGGATGAGCATATACCGAAGCAGACCGGGCTTTCTCCCGGCAGATTTCGTCGAATATTGTGCGGTTAATCTCGGCCATCTTGCCGTAGCCGTACCCTCCGTACGGCGTAGACCACGACCTGCTAACTGACGACCCCGGCCGTATTGGTCTTGCCCCCGGACGAGAAGGGCCCGATGACTGCTGAAAAGCCCGGTCAATTTCAGCGTCGGTGGGGCAATCTCCGGCTCTTACCTCGGCCAGCAACTGCTCCGTCCCAGTGCGAAACTTCTGGCCAAACCTGGTAAAAATCAAGGCCGACGTATCGTTCGGTTTCGGAAATATTTCATAGCTCAACAGCTCCCTCTGCGCCGTCCGCTTTGCCAGCTCCTCTATTTGATTGGCGTCCTTAGCGTAGTCATCGTCATACTTTTCCTTATGGGTCAACTGCTCACGCGGAACAACATCCAGACCCTTGACGATCATCCCTTTGGCCACGCTTTCACTTTCTATCTGCCGCTTGAGCCTGCTGCTGAGCAACTGATTTGGAACGAATAGAACGACAGCAACCAGTGCTATCACAATCGGCACAAGCAGCGACGAACTGCTCTTGAGCACACTCAATTTCTGCATCACGGCGTTGAAACTTGGTATCTTCATCTTTGCTTCACCAATCTGCTTAATAGTCATCGAGACCTTTTACTGTCGTTCGCCCACTCTTCTCCCTGGTGGTCGTAGGAGCGGCCGCTGGAGGAGTCCTACTTCGTGTATATGGGGAGGTTGGCGTCACGCGTTCGGGCAGGGCAGGCGCATCTTTCCACACAAGCTTGGCGTTCAGCACAAACCAATAGTCGTTGTCTTCATACACAGGTTTGCCGCTGCGATCCAGCTTGGGCTCTCCGTACTCGTTCAGCACGGGCACCCTGCCAATGATTTCCTTGGTCATAGGGTCGAGCAATATCTGTGTGCCACTGCTCATTGCCGTACCCGTGCCTATGCCCGGCTGCGTGGTGTCAGTATATCTGACCTCCACCACCCCTATGCCTGCCGGCAGGCCGGCCTGCAAGTCTACCGGCTCAAAACGCAACTCAAAATGGTTAACATCGGTTCGTTTGTACAATTCAAACGGGCTGTTCCCGTCAACCACCATGTCGTCAAGGCGGAGCAGCCGAGTTACCACCCCCCATTTGCTCGGCTGATTGTCCACTCCCGGCGGATCAAGTAGCTCGCCGATCTTCTTGTAGGGACTGTAGCCGACGACACTTATTACGAATCCGCGCTTCTTCTCTTCCTTCGCCTCGGTCCCTATAAGAAAGTCCGGCATATAGGCCTCTGCCCTGTCCCCCATCATCCCATACTGCTCCAGCATCGCCATGTACTCTTCCGAGCTGCCCATATCCTCCTCACCGGGCATCGTCATTGTACCCCTTCTCATCGTCGCGGTAGCGCCAAATTTAGCCTTGGCCAAGTCATCTGAAAAGTAAGCCGACATCTCAGTTACGAAGACCTGTTTTCGCTCTTTTCGCGGGATAGCAGAGATCACGTCGACGTCACCTTTGACAAAGGCTTCGTAAAGCTCCTTCTGTTCCGGATTGGTCTCGGCGTTCGGCAACGTTGAAAGTATGGTCTGGACAAGCTCGGGCACCGAATCGCGGTACTCAAAAGGCTTACGCGCCTTCTTTATTTTGTCTTCATAGGCGGAACTCTGCGCGCCCAGCTTGCTGACATTGTCACTGACATCTCGTGCTTGACTTATGACCCGGCTGATCTGTTGCCGGACCTCGCCATTTCTGGCATAGATGAAATTGTCCAAAGCAGTCCGCCCCAGGCACATCAGAGAAGCCAAGAGCACCAGGCAAGCCGCACCAATGAAATACCTGCTTTTGCCTGCCCAAGCCATCGACCTGGCGATACTGCGCGGCAGCAGATTGCTTTCTATCCGCGCCAGACCTAATGCCTGCAAAGCAAGGCCGTAGACAACTCCGAAGTCAGAGACGTTCTCATGGAATTTAGCAGTTGAAAGACCAGGGCCCATCGCCAGCCCTTTGAATGTGTCCGGCTTTTCCACCGGTATTTGCAGAGTCTGCTGCAAATACTTCAGCAGGCCCCGTAACTTCGTTGCCCCACCCATGCCAACGACCCGCGAGAACTTCGTGTTCGGATTGGAACTGGTGTAGAAGCCCAGCGACCGCTGGATCTCAGAGGCCAAATCTGTGAACACCGGCCTCATCGCCTGGAATATTTGCCGGGCATACTTGCTCATCGGAGCCGTGCGCTTGAGCTTCTCAGCCTTCTCGAAACTCAGCTTGAAAGTGTCGGCAATCGCCCTGGTAAAGGCATTGCCGCCTATGAGAATACACCTTTGCCAAACCATCGACTCGGTGCAGACAACCAAATCAGTATTCTCGGCGCCTATATTAAGTATGACGGTAGCCTTATTATCGGAGGCAACCATATCCGGGCGGTCGTACACCAAGTAGTTATACAAAGCCATGGGTACCATCTGAACATAGCTGACTTGCAGGTCCTCCCTGCTGAAATGTTCCAGCGCCGAGTTAACCACCTCATTCTTGATCGCGAAAATGCCGACCTTCTTCTCGGCGCTGTCCTTTTCCGTCATCAACTGCCAGTCCCACTGCACATCGTTGATATCAAAGGGAATCTGCTGCACCGCCTCGAACTTCACGATCTCAGGGATGCGTTTCGGCTCGACGGGCGGCAGGTTCACAAAGCGGGCAAAACTATTTTGGCTGGGCACCGAAATGATTATCTCGTCTTCCCCTAAATCATTCCGCTGCAAAAACTGGCGCAGGCTCAGCGCGATCAGCTCGTCCCGCTCAGCAGCTTTTATACCGCTTCCGGAGAGAATCTTGCCGTGCTGTATATGATCGAACCCGATGACCTGCAAGATACCGCCGGCAACCGTCAGGCGCAATGCCTTCAGGGAGTTATTGCCCAAATCTATGGCCCAAACCGCATCCGATGGCAACGCCATAATAAACCTCCCGCTACATCTGAACCCGCTCAATTAACCTTGTAAAAGAATATCAACACCGATATTTTATCATATTATGAAGAGTTTTTCCATCGATACTCTTGGCTGCAAAGTCAATCAATACGAAAGCCAGCAGATTCGGGAGCTGCTGGAACGCCTGGGACTCCAGCAGGTCGAAACTGCCCAGCAGCCCGACCTGGCAATCATAAACACCTGCTGCGTAACTCACACTGCTTCGGCCAAAAGCCGGCAGTACATCCGGAAAACTCAAAAGCTAAGCCCCGGCAGCACTTTAGTCGTCTGCGGCTGCCTCCCAACCGTCAAAACAGGCGAACTATGCAACCTGGATAAGACTGTCCTCCTTGTCAAAGATCGATCCAACCTCGCCCCCACACTATATCAAATAGTCACACGCACCACTACCCTGCCGAATCCTGAGGGCCTTCGGTACCGCCCAGACTCCATGATTAAATCAGAAAATGTCTCTAAAGTCAAGTCCAAAAACGAGTTGCCTTTTCCCGCTACGCTTAAGCCATTAAGCTCCTTCAAGGGCCACACCAGAGCCTTTCTAAAGGTGCAAGATGGCTGCGATGGATACTGCACCTATTGTATTATACCCACCGTCCGGCCCGTTGTTCGCAGCAAGCCCATCGCAACTGCCTTGCAGGAGGCACAAGCCCTTGTTAAGGATGCGCATAAGGAAATCGTCGTTACAGGAATTTTTCTCGGCGCGTACGGCCAGGCCACCGTAAGGCGAAAAAACTGGCCCAATGGGCAAAATGACAAACTGGCGGATTTACTCGACAGGCTGGCGAAAATACCGGGTTTGGCGAGGATCAGATTAAGCTCGCTCGAGCCGGCTGACGTCACAGCTCAACTGCTGGACGTCTTGTGCAAACACCGTAACATTATGCCGCATCTACACTTGTCGCTGCAATCGGGCTCTGACGCGATTCTCAAAAGAATGTGCCGGCAGTATACCGCCGACGATTTTCTGCGAAAGGTCGAGCTAATCAAGTGGCGCCTCGATCGCCCGGCCATAACGACCGATATTATCGTTGGCTTTCCTACTGAGATCGACGCTGACTTTGAGCAGACTGTTAAAATAGCTAAAGACGTGGGCTTTGCGAAGACGCACGTCTTCGCCTTTTCACCGCGAAAGGGGACCGCTGCAGCAGCCATGCAAGATAAGGTAGATGCTAAGGTTATAAAGCAGCGGTCCAAAATCCTGCGCGACCTGGACGCAGAATTGCAGCGTCAGTTTGGCCAGCAGTTTATTGGCGAAACTGCGACTATCCTAATAGAAGACGGGCCGGGCCCGCCGCATGGCCGAGCCGAGCGATACTTCATGGTATATCTGAGAAATCCACCCAGAACACCCAAGCCAAACGAGTTGGTTCAGGCGAAGCTAATCGAAAATAGCAAAAATGGGGCAATTGGCGAACTAGCCCCTGATCGCAATTTCGAGCCTCATCCAACATTGCTCTGCCCGGCTCAGCAGACTGCTTTAAGCCCCTAAAGCTGAATCCGAGAATTCAAATATGTGCCACTGCAGCGGCAGACGCAGTTAACTAAGACGTTGGACCAAAATTTCCGTAACTTTCTCATCTAAAAGAGCATACGTGCTAAGGCGCAGAATCTCGAATACAATGCCCCGTTCGATAATAATGAAAAATCTCATAAGCGTAAACGGCACCTTGATGTTATAATGTTTTGGTGCTATAATGTCAGTAGAAAGGGACGGTATGAAGACTAATACAAAGAGAACTACAATCTATCTTGACCCCCAGCTACATCGTGCACTACGGATAAAAGCAACGGAGACAGAGAATTCAATGTCAGAACTAATTGAAGAGGCAATCAAAATTTCTTTGGCAGAGGATTTGATCGACCTTACAGCGTTCCAAGAGCGAAAGAATGAGCCCAGCCTGGCATTTGAGAACGTCTTAAAGAGACTCAAACAAAGTGGCAAAATATAATCTGACAATAAAGAAATCTGCTGCTAAAGAGCTGCAAGACATTCCAAAGAAAGACCTGCTAAAAATTGTCAAACGCATTAAATCCCTTTGTGAAAATCCAAGACCGATCGGCTCGCAAAAACTTTCCGCACGAGAGCAGTATCGTGTTCGCCAGGGCGACTACAGAATAGTTTATTCAATCGATGACAAAGAGTTGTTAGTCGATATAGTCAAGATTGGCCATAGAAGCGACGTATATCGTTAACCTTTATTTGATTCTCGATTCTCGATACTTGAAGAGGATGTCTTTAAATTGCTGCTCTGTTTCTTTTACCACGTTTTTGGACTCCAGATTAAGCCAATGGACAGCAACTTTGAGTTCACTTTGCGGTCCCTTTTTAGTAATGATGTCAAGCTCGGGTGTCAATTCATCTGTCCTTTCACTCTGAGGGTATACAAGTATTCCCTGAGGCGTTGCTCGCTGCTCGCCTATAATACCGAGAGCGGTGCAATACGCTATGATTTGATAGAGATCGGGGTATTTCGCTTTTTCGCTTGCATCCGTGCGTTTGTACTTGGCATCAATGGGAATTTCCGAACCATTTTCTCTGCCGAGAATAAGATCAGGATCTATGTTAATTGGCTTATTAGAAATAGTCAGCGGTCGCTTATTATTATGCTCAGCCTTAACCGAAATGCCGAAGACGTTCTGGCTTGACCGCTGGAACATCGATATAACAAACCTCTCAAAAAGCTTGTTCATGTCGAGTAGGAAACCGTTGAAGATTTTCTCCCCTGGCTTTTCAGATAAGCTCATCATGTCAATAAAAAGCCGGCACCAGGAGTGAACCTCCTCATAGCGATGGCTAAGGCGATCATACGTGAATGACGGCATTTGCTTGGGTAGGAACTGACGGATGGAAACGTCTCCGAAATGGAGGATATGAGACGTAAGCTCGCGCTTTACACCAGCAGATAGCTCACTGATCTGCCGCAACAAAAGAAGAGTAAATAGAATGACCTGATTCTCCAGGATATCAGTCTCACATTGTGCAAAACGGCAGAATATGCATTCTTTGTGGATGAGGTTTCTTCTTATCTGCTCTGAGAATACAATACGGCCCTTGACAGCATTACAGTTCTCCTCCATCTGGACATATTTTTTCAAAAGTCCATCCTGAAGTATTTTTCTTACCTGTTCATTGAACATCTCCACGAGCGGCTCGATCGCCTCTGCCACGTCAATGTCATAGCCAACGGTCGGCTCCTTAAAAACGGACTCCCGGTCCTTCCTGTACAGGTGGTAAGAAACAGCAAGAAGTGCAAACAGATTGTGTATTCCAACTTTCGGCTTGATATATACAGTGCGCGAACCCTCGCTGGTCAAGCGAAAGTGGCCAACCAGACTTTT